>JBIILW010000325.1:0-2773 GCA_044338265.1 Bacteroidia bacterium
TCAAAAGACACAACCGTAGGCAATTGCTAATTTCATTTTCTTCATGTTATTTATAAGGAAAGAAGACTGTGTCAGTTTACCAACTGATGCTTGTAGCATGACGTTTGATGGAGGTTTTGCTTTGCCATAGGTCAGTATATTAATTATAAAGCTAGTACACATGGTTTAATTAAATAAAAAATATACCTATTTTTTATTAAAACAAGTATATTTGAATGACTAAATAAAATGGAAACAATTATTCTTCAAACTGAAAACAACCAAACAACTAAAGAATTATTAGACTTAATTAAAAATATGAAGTCGGTAAAATTTATTGCTGTTGAAAACGATATTTATAAAATAAGTGCAGCGGATTTAGCAACGCCAGGCAGAGCAATGAATGAAGAAGAATTGGAAAATATTGCTATTGTTATGGAAAACGAAACTGACTTTAAAAAGTCAGATGATGTTTTTGATGAAATCATAAATTCCATTAAGAAAAAATGATTTACCAATCAAAATTTGCGGAAAAAAGTATCAGAAAAATAGCCACTTACATAACAAATCAAGGTAATCCGAATAATGCAATAAATTATATTGCCTATGGTCGGTGTTTTCACCGACCAGTATAGTATAACAACGGTTGGTCAAAAGACACAACCGTAGGCAATATTGCCTATGGTTGGTGTTTTCACCGACCAAAAAAGTAATATCGGTTGGTCAAAAGACACAACCGTAGGCAATATTCTTGGAGCTTTTGATTCTCGCCAAAAATAGGTGTCTGGATTCGGCAAGCTCACCATGACAAATAAATAATCTTCAACCTGAGCTTAGTCGAAGGACAACATTCAAAATTTCCTTTCACAAATCAAAAATCACAAATCACAAATCAAATCTTGTGTCCTCTTAAAAACTCCTCCACTCCTATTCGTTTTTTACCTTCTAGTTGAATTTGTAGTAAATGAATATAACCATTTTGGCAAGCTACTTTTAAAAATGTTTTGTTGTCGCTTATCATTTTACCAATTGGCTCATCATGATTTGATAGCTCCACATTTGCCTCAAATACTTTTAATATTTTAGCATCAAAATGAGTAAATGCAGCTGGATATGGACTTAAACCTCTGATTAAATTATAAATATTTTCAGCGCTATTATTCCAATTAATCAAACAGTTTTCCTTAAATATTTTAGGAGCCATTTTGTTATTATCATTCCCTTGTGGCTTGCCTTTGGTATTTCCATTTTTTATTAATTCCAACGATTTTAAAACCGTTTCAGCACCAATATTCATGAGCAAATCGTGCAGTTCACCAGCATGCATAGTTGGTGTAATTTCCACTTCTTGAGTGAGCAAAACATCACCTGTATCTATTTCATGTTTCAGAAAAAAAGTACTAACCCCGGTTTTTGTTTCTCCATTGATAATTGCCCAATTGATTGGCGCAGCACCTCTATAATCTGGCAACAATGAAGCATGTAAATTCAACGTTCCAAATTTGGGCATTTCCCAAACTATTTGTGGCAACATTCTAAAAGCTATAACCACTTGTAATTCGGCATTTAATGCTTGTAATTCTGCTATAAATTCAGGATCTTTTAACTTAATAGGTTGTAATACTTTTATGTTATTTTCAACTGCATATTTTTTTACTGCACTTTGTTGCAATTGCATTCCACGGCCAGCCGGTTTGTCGGGCATGGTAACCACTGTCACCACTTCATGTCCAGCTTTTACTATGGCATCCAACGATTGGACAGAAAAATCGGGTGTACCTAAAAATATTATTCTCATTATTTTTTTACTAAATCAATAATTATTTGCGCAGCATTATTACTAGCTCCTTGCTTGTTTAAAATGGCTTGTAAGTTTTTATATTCTACCATTAAATTGGCGTTTTTATTGCCGTTTGGCAATATGGCTTCAAACTCCTGTTTTAAGTTTGCTAAAGTGTAATCATGTTGAATTAATTCTTTCAATAACTCCTTATCCAAATTAATATTTACCAATGAAACATACTTTATTTTTACAAACTGCTTGGCTAAAAAATACGAAATTGGACTGCCCACGTAAGCACAAACTTGCGGCACATTGAACAAGGCAGTTTCTAAAGTTGCGGTTCCACTACAAACAATGGCAGCCTTTGCCAAATGCAATACTTCATAGGTTTTATTGTAAATAATTTTGGTGTTAGCACCAATGAATGTTTGGTAAAAATCAGGTTTAATACTTGGTGCAGCACAAATTACAAACTCGTATTGAGGATATTCTTGTGCCAGTTTCATCATATTGGGAAGCATGGTTTTTATTTCTTGTTTCCTGCTTCCTGGCAATAAAGCAATGATGTCTTTTTTTGCATCAATATGGTTTGCTTCGCAAAATGCAGCATCGGGTTTAAACGCATTTACCTCGTCTAATAAAGGATTACCAACATAAGAAGCTTTTACTTTCCACTTTTTAAAATATTCTACTTCAAACGGAAAAATGAGCAATAACTCATCTACATATTTTTCTAGTTTCTTAGCTCTTTTTTCATTCCAAGCCCAAACCTTTGGTGCTATATAATACACCACTTTATAACCTTTTTGCTTGGCAAACTGTGCTATTCTCAAATTAAATCCAGCATAATCAATGAGTATGACTACATCGGGTTGGTAGGCATCTATTTGTTTTTTGCAAACAGCTATAAAACCTAAAATTGTTCTTATTTTAAGTAGCACTTCCACAAAACCCATGATAGCAGTTTGCCTAAAATGCATCAATAAACCTTTGGCTTGCGCATGCATTAAA
>JBIILW010000326.1:0-2771 GCA_044338265.1 Bacteroidia bacterium
TAATTTAGGATTCTTTAAAAATAGCAGTTCTAAAAATGACATGTTGACTCAATTCCACGATAAAATAGCCGCGGCTCAAAAATTGATTAAAGATTTAGAAGACAAATTGAAATCGGTTAGAACCTTAAAAAACAATATTGGTAAAACCGAGGAATCAAAATAAATACCATGACAAAAAAAATAGTAAAAGTTGGAGATATAGCTTGTGGAGGCAATGAATTGTTTCTTATATCTGGCCCTTGTGTAATAGAAGATGAAATGATTATGATGAAAACTGCCGAAAAACTGAAAGAAGTTTCGGAAAAGTTAAACATCCAAATGATTTACAAATCATCGTTTCAAAAAGACAATAGAAGTAGTTTAAAATATTACGATGGTCCAGGATTGGCAAAAGGTGTTGCTATTTTAGCAAAGGTAAAAGAGCAATTTGGTTTTCCTTTGTTAACCGATATTCATTATCCCGACCAAGCTGCTGCTGCAGGCGAAGTTTGTGATGTATTACAAATTCCTGCTTATTTATGTATGCAGTCTACATTAATGGTGGCTGCCGCAAAAACTGGTAGAGTTGTAAACATTAAACATGGTCAGTTTTTGGCTCCTGAAAATATGAAACATCCTGTTCAAAAATGTTTGGATTCAGGTAACGACCAAGTAATATTAACAGAACGAGGTTTTACTTTTGGTTATAACGACATGGTGGTTGATCCTAGAAGTTTCTTTTTAATGGGACAATTAGGTTATCCGGTAGTTTTTGACATTACCCATAGCATTCGTAAATATGGCATTCCAAGTGCTGATGCAAAAGGTGGAGCTCGTGAGTTTTTACCTGTATTAAGCAGAGCTGGAGTAGCTGCAGGAGTTGATGGTGTTTTTATTGAAACGCACCCTGATCCTGAAAAAGCCTTATGCGATGCTGCTTCGCAATTAAGTGTTTATCAATTAGAGGAGTTTTTAAAACCATTGATTGACATTCATAATTTAGAAGTAAGTTACAGATAAAATTTATAATATAAGACATAAAAAAAAATCCCAATTGAATCATCAATTGGGATTTTTTTATGTTAATTCATTCAAGGCATTTTCTAATTTGAGTAGTAAATCAGGAATATCGTTTTCATTTAAAGTACCAACAGAAATTCTGTACCAATCAGTTCCACTTGGGCAGCCAAATGCAGTAAATGGCACCAATGCCAACTGCGCACGATTCAATAAAAATGATGATATGTCAGCCGTTGTTTCAATGGTTTTTCCATCTAATTGTTTTTTGCCAATTAAGGCAAATTGAGCAGTTAAATAAATGGCACCTTCAGGGGTAATGATTTGTACAGGAAAACATTTTGCTCTAAGTGCTTCAAATCCGTTATATAATGCGTTAAAACGCAAGTCGATTTTTTGTTTTAATTCACCTAAATATTGGTTGATGGCTTGGTCATTTTCTAGAAATTTTGCAGTGGCAATTTGTTCTGCTCTTGGTGCCCAAGCACCAATATGGCCAATGATAGATTTCATTCTTGAAATGATTTCAGCAGGTCCTAATCCCCAACCAACTCTAACACCTGTAGCAGCTAAACTTTTGCTAATACCATCTACAAAAATGGTATATTTTTTCATTTCAGGTCTTAAACTAACTGGATTAAAATGTTCAATTCCATCGGTTCTTAACATCCAATAAATTTGATCAAAAAGCACGTATAATGGTTTTTTGGTTCCCGCTCTTTTTAAATTTTCGGCTAAAACTAAATCACATATTTCAGTTAATTGTTCTTTTTTAAAAGTAGTACCTGTTGGATTTAAAGGAGAACAAAGCGCTAATAAAACAACATCGTGAATATATGGTTCCAACTCATCGGCAGTTGGCATAAAACCATTTTCTGCTTTGGTTTCAACTTCTACTTTAATGGCATCATTTAAATGACAATAATGGTTGTTATTCCAGCTTGGAACAGGATATAAAACTTTATCATTTGGATCTAAAATTGTATTATAAATGGCGTGAATCAAAGGACGTCCGCCACTGGCTACCATTAATTCATCATCGGCAAATTGTATATTTTCGTATTTGAAAATAAAATTTTGAATGGCTTTTTTTAAATCCAAAATACCATCGGCAGGAGGGTAGTTGGTTTCATTGTTTTGATAAGCATCAACAATGTATTGTTTTAATTCGTTAGGAATGCTAAAATATTTGGGATTGAAATCGCCAATCGTTAAATTGTAAATATGATTTCCTTCTTTTATTTTTTGATTGATTTCGGCACCTAATTTTATAATTTCAGAACCAATTAAATTTGCAGCTTTTACAGATATATTATGCATGAAACAAATGTATTTATTATTTTAATAGAATCAAGAATTCAAAATTATAAAAATAAATGTTAAAACTCACTTGCTTCCATAAAAGCAAGTAATTCTTTATTTCCACTTGGGCGTATTTCAGCTTTTTCGCCTTCCCACCATTTTTGACCTTGATGAATGAATATAATATTTTCACCCATTACAAATAAACTTTTCATGTCGTGGGTGTTTATAATAGTAGTAATATTATATTCCTTAGTAATATCAGTAATCAACTCATCAATTACACGGCTTGTTAGTGGATCTAAACCTGAATTAGGTTCATCGCAAAACAAGTATTTAGGATTTAAAGCTATTGCGCGAGCAATGCCCACCCGTTTTTTTTGTCCGCCAGAAATGTTAGAAGGAAAAAGTTTGTTTAAGTTGATTAAATTCACCCTGCTTAAACAAAAGTTTACGCGTTCAATAATTTGTTC
>JBIILW010000327.1:0-2767 GCA_044338265.1 Bacteroidia bacterium
TTGTGGCTTTCGCCATGGAGAATCAACACAAGGTTTTGTTGTTTGAGTAAGTTTTAGCCGCTAGCTACTAGCTTCTAGCATCTGGCAAAATGACGTTCCAATCCATATAAAATATAGGTAATGGATAATCCAGGAATTCAACTCCCGATGTATCGGGACAGCAATTTACCTTACCTTTCTAACACCACATTTCCATCTACGTATTTCTTTTTACCATTGAGCAAGGTAATTACTATTTTGTAAGTATAATTATCGGTGGCATATTCATTTCCATTTATTTTTCCATCCCATCCTTTATTAGTTCCTTCGTAAACTAAGCTTCCAAAATGATCGAATATTTGCATAAAATAACTGGAGTAATTAATACCAACAGGCTCAAAAACATCATTTAAATAATCATTATTGGGCGTAAAAGCTGTAGGCACATAAATATCAAAACGGTTAAAAACATTTCTTGTAATTGAAAAAGTATCGATACAATTATAGGAGTTAGTGGCTGTTAATAATATTCGGTATTGACCAGTATCATTAAAAATATACTTCAAATTTGGGTTGTTAAAATTTAAATTTTTACCATTTAATTCCCAAATCCATTTGCTGATGGATGGATCAATGGAAGTAAAAATTACTTCATCATTTTTCGCCCAATCGTAATTAATGTTTGCAGTAAAAATAGCGCTGGGCTTAGGTAAAACTATTACTGATTTATAAGCAGTATCGCTATTACAAACAAAGTTAGTTCCCACCACAAACCAAGTTTTGGTTTGAACAGCTTTAATAAATAATGCATTGCCAGTGCTTCCACCTTCCCAAATATAATTGGTTGCACCTTTTGCCTGTAAACTAAATTTTTCATCTTGGCAGACAGAATCGGGTCCTAAAAACGTAACATCAGGTTTAGCTTGTAAAATAACTTTAGCCGTAATTACATCACCTAAGCAGTTTGCTGCATTGGTTTCGGACATGTTTATTATATATATTCCAGGGGTAAAACCCCAATCAATTCCAATGTCATTGGTACCTTGACCGTTTGCAATAATTCCACCAGTAACCTGCCACAAATAAGTAGATCCAGGATTTTGGTTAACTTTATACCTAACATTTACTTCGCCAACACAGGCTGTGTCTACTATTTGCCCGTTGGTTTTTAAATGTAATAGTATAATGATACCTAAATATAATATTTTGGAATATTTCTTCAAATAGTTGTTGTCAAATAATTGGTTTTTAAAATTTCAATTTCAATACTTTTGAACCAATAATATAATTGTTTGCTGTTTGTAACTTATTCAAAAGAACAATTTTATAATCAGTATAACAAAGAATTTTTTTAAAAAACTAGTTAGCTATAATTGGGTTAGATAAAGGAATGGCGTTAATAGTAAAAGGTTGAATTGTTATAGGAGTGGTAGCCATTGAAGTTACAGCACCGGCTTCGGTTGATGTTGGTGTAGCAGGTGTAGTAAAAGCCTTAATTTTTAAATTATAAGTTCCTGCAGCTTGTGCATTTAATAGGGTGTATAGAGCTGCTATTTGCACTCCACTTAACGATACCGTTCCAGTAGAAGCCGAAGTGCCAGCCGACAATGTTAAAGTTCCAGTTGCTCCTGCACCTAAAATTGCCACATTTGAATTATCGTAAAGTTGGTAAGTTAAAGTAAAGTCATTGCCATTTGAAGTAATCCCTTTAATGTTGGTAAAATTGGATACTACAGCATTTAATGTTCCCGGTGCTGTGGCTAAAGCTGCACAAGAAGTAATGGTGGAATTAGCTGTAAAAGTTGGAGCGGGATAAACACTTAAATTCAAAGTATTAACTTTATCACAACTGTTTACTGTTTCGGTTACAGTTAATGAACATGTTTGAAATACACTTGAAGAATTGGTAAAGGTGTTAGTGTAAATTGAATTTCTTGTTCCACTTAAAACCTCACTTCCTGCTGTTAAAGTTCCAGCCGAAAATGTTGTTTCGTTCCAAACAATAGTTGAAGTAACATTTGAAGCTGAATTAATGTTAAAAACATAGCTGTTGCCCGTCCACATATTTTTTTGAGCTTGAACCAAAAAGCTCATTGATGTTAGCACCAAAACAAAAAGTGCAGCTTTAATTTTAAAATTGTTTTTCATGATTGTATATTATTATATTTTTTTAGTTTGCGTTTATTGTATTTGCCGCTGGCAATGAATTAATAGTAATATTTTGCGTATTTGTTTTTTGACAACCTAAATTACTAGTTGCAATTAAGCTTATTGAATAATTTCCTGGACTAGCATAAGTATTGGTCAAAGAAGATGCACTAGAAGTTGAAGTATTTCCATTTCCAAAATTCCAACTGTAGGAGCTAATTGTAGAACCTCCCGCAATGGAGCTTGAATTATTTAAAGTAGTTGGCAACCCAACACAATAATTATTGCTTGTAAAGTTAGTGTTAGGAATGGCTCCTGTTATTACTGTAAAACTATAATTACTGTTGCTGTTATTATTTAAAGAAAGTGAACTCAAGTCGCAATACAGCTCATTAACTATGCCACCAGGAGCTAATTTTGGAACACTAAATTTTGACGTAAATACATAATAATAAATAGTATTTGAAGTAGCTGGAATAGGAATTTTAGCCGAACCACTTGTACCCAAAAAAGTTAATGGAACCAAGGTAGAAGTATTAAAAGTATTGGTTAATGAATAGCGTAAATAAGCATTTTCACTCACGTTTAAAGCTTGGTTTGAGCTTACATTAACAGAAACAGAATCACCACCATCGCACAC
>JBIILW010000328.1:0-2763 GCA_044338265.1 Bacteroidia bacterium
AAACGGCCAAGAAGACATTGGAATTATTCCTGAATTTATTATGTATGTTACCATGCTAACTTGGCCGGTAACCTCTATTGGCTGGGTAAGTTCTTTGGTTCAACGAGCAGTGGCAAGTCAAACACGAATCAATGAATTTTTAAACACAGCGGCTACGATAAAAAACACCAATTTTGAAGCTTTTGAATTCAAAGAATCAATTGAATTTAAAAATGTAACATTTACTTATGTAGGTAAAAATTATCCAGCGCTAAATGATGTTTCTTTTAAAATAGAAAAAGGAAAAACATTGGCCATATTGGGAAATACTGGAAGTGGAAAATCGACCATTACACAATTAATTCTTCGCATGTTGGAATGCCAAAGTGGAGAAATATTAATAGATGGGGAAAACATTTCCAACATTAATTTACATGCATTCAGGGATCAAATAGGTTATGTGCCGCAAGATGTATTTTTGTTCAGTGACTCTATTAAAAACAATATTGCATTTGGTGTAAAAAACTCAAAAGAATTAAGTTTACAAAATATAGAAAATGCAAGTACAAAGGCTAGCTTAACTGAAAATATTTTGATGATGCCCAATCAATTTGAAACCATTATTGGGGAAAGAGGTGTCACATTATCGGGCGGACAAAAACAAAGAACAGCCATAGCCAGGGCATTTATAAAAAATCCGCCAATCCTAATATTTGATGATAGTTTGAGCGCTTTGGATACCAAAACTGAATCTACTATTTTAGAAAATATTTATCAAGAAAAACAAAATAAGACCATTGTAATAATCAGTCAGCGTGTATCAAGTGCTAAAAATGCTGATGCCATTTTATTTTTTGAAAATGGAAAATTAATGGAGCAAGGAAATCATGAAGAATTGCTTCAATTAAACAATAAATATGCCGATTTATATAATAATCAATTGAATTACGAAAGTTCAAATACAGATTAAAAAATGAGCAGAAAGTGTTAATAATTATTTTTGGAAACCAAAGGGTAGATATTATTTTGCAATCGATTTAAATACGCAAAAAAGAAAGATTGAATATGGATGATTTTGATAAAAGAGACAATGAAGAAATATACTCTAAAAAAGTTAGAGCAGGAAAAAGAACTTATTTTTTTGATGTAAAATCAACCAAAGCAAATGATTACTTTGTAACAATTACAGAGAGCAAAAAACGCTTTGAAGATGGAACATTTGTAAAACATAAAATATTTTTATATAAAGAAGATTTCAATAAATTTGTAGAAGCATTTGAGGAAACAATTAATTATGTAAAAACTGAACTGATGCCGGAATATAATTTTGATGAATTTACCAGAGAAGATTACCGAAATAACAGTGATGGATATAGAAATGACAATAATAATAACTAATTCAGAAAAAATTACTTGTTACAATTGATATAATAACTTTTATTTGCAATTAGATAAAAAATTAACAAAAAAAATAATGAAACAAATATTCAAATCAATCGCTGCTTTTGCAATGGTAGCTTCACTTACAGCATCATGTTCAAAAGTTGAAACACCTCCAACTACAACAGAAGTGGGCGCACCAACTTTAACTATTGTTGTACCAACAGCCGATTTAAATTTAAGATTTAATGATGTTGCAACCATCAAATATACTGCTGCTCCTGCAACTGGTGCAAAGTTAAAATCAATATTAATCACTAGAAAAAACTTAAGTTCAGAAGTAACTATTAAAGTATATGGTGATTCAGTAATTTCATTAGCCGATTCATTAACTGTAACAAGAACTCTTAAAGATTCAGTATTGAGTGGTATTGGAAATGTTGGAGATAAATTTGTTTACACCATCACTGTAAGAGATGATAAAGATAAATTTACAAGCAAAACAGTAAATTTATCAATTAAAGATTTATATACTTCTGGTCAGTTTACCATTGGTGCGCAAGCTAATACCGGTGCTACTTTCCTAAACAAATTTTTTGGGTTGAATGAAAATGCTGCTATTACCATCGATTTCTTTAAAGCTGGTGTTGCAACTCCTCCAAATTCAAATCCAAGCACTGCAGATTCAATGACAAGAGCTCGTTTTTATGGAAATTCAAATAAGATAGATTTCTCAATGTTTTATGGTGCTAATTTGACTGGTCTTTATTCTCCTGATTATGCATTTGGTGCAGGTCAAGGTTGGGCTACAGAAATTGGATTTTGGTTAACTCCTTTAAATAGTACAATTTTCAAAAATCCAGTTTCATTAAATATTTCTCAATCAGAATTTGCTGCTTCTAACTATAATGTTGAATTAGCCATTGATGCGATTGATTTCAATGATGTAGCAACTAACCAAAAATTTGTATATAACTTACAAGATCAGAAGGTAATTGCATTTAAAACTGCAAAAGGAAGAGGTTTAATTTTAGTAGTAAAAGCTGCATTAAACAACACAAGTTTTGCAACTTTTGAAGTAAAATGGAAGAAAAACTAATTTAATAAATTTATATAAAAAACCGCTTCAATATTTGAGGCGGTTTTTTTTTGATTTAACGAAATAGATTTTAACTTTACAAACAGAAATAATCTAAATTATTTAAAAAAATATGAAAAAAATAGCTGTATTTACTTCAGGTGGCGATTCACCAGGAATGAATGCTTGTATCAGGGCAGCTGTAAGAACTGCCATATACAATCAAGTAGAAGTAGTAGGAATTATGCAAGGCTATAAAGGAATGATTGAAGGTGGAGAAAATTTTGTTCCTCTTACTTCTCGTTCCGTTGGAAATATTATTCAAC
>JBIILW010000329.1:0-2756 GCA_044338265.1 Bacteroidia bacterium
ATAGTTTTAGTTTAGATACTGTTTAGATACTGTTTAGATACTGTTTAGATTTAATATTAAAGAGAATATAGATATCAATTATTTGTAATTGTATTATTTTTATTTATTTTATTTATATATCTTATTTAAACATATTATTTAAGATGTAGTACAAATGTTGAAATAATGCAGTTAGGTTGAACTAATAAAAAAAGTTCACAATCTTTTCAGTATTTCTTTTTTTTGATTTTTAATAATTTTAATTTTAGTTATTGTTCTTTTACTTTCTACATACTTAATCAAAGATTCCAATGAACATTTATCATCTATTGAAACAAAAATCCCCCGAGTTCTATTTGAATAAATATTTACATTCCAATCAGTCTGTAATCGCTCTGTCAATTTATCGTAGTGATATCTATTTGAATATTTATTAAAAAACTCATCATCAATTAAATTTATATCTTTACTGCTTTTGTAACCGAACATCCTACATAATATCATTTGTTTATTAGTTTTCGTATTAGATTTAAGCCCAATGATTGATTTAATAGATAAAAAGGCTAATAACTGTGCAATATCAAAATCTGTATTGAAAGAATTATTATGGAACTTCATAATCATATCAATATTAACCATTAGCATTGGTTCACCTTCAATTGCATTTAATTTTTCTGCACGTCTAAGGAAGTTTTCGTAATTGTTTATTTTTAACTTAAATTGTTCGGTAGCAATATATAATTGATACCATTTAATTGATGCTGTCTTAAACTCTATATTTTTATTAAAGGCAGTTATAAGCTCTTCTATTTCATCGTAGGGGTCAAACTTTCCTGATATGTCAAATCCATAGTAATCTTCATTACATCCAACGTATTCAAACGGCGAATGAAAAATAAAATTACTAATATTGTTTGGTAGTTCTTTTCTATAGATGCAATATATTAAATGTCTTGCAACATCACTTATATAGTAGTTGATTTTGCTGGAATAATTATACATTCCATAGTAAATAATATTTTCTATTTTTGATTTATCATGAAATACTCCACGTAAAAATGAAAGTGGAAACTGAAAATAGAAAGGTGCATTTTTATCAAATTGTTTTTTCATCAATAATAAATCTCATATTGAAATTAGGGTTTAGCAAAATACCGTTATAAACATGTTCAGGATACCTTACAGATGAACCTACTTTGATAAAGTCAATATCTTTGTTTTTTCTTAACTTACATAAACTTTGAATGGTTATTCGTAGCCTTTTGGAAATTTCTTTCTCTGTGTAAAATTTATTTATAGTCATTTTATTAATTTTTATACTACGAATATAAATAATATACTAAGCTATAACGAATTTACTTTTCAACTTGTTTGTTGATAAGTGTTTGAAATATAGTGATATATAGGGCTAAGGGGATATTTTTTATTTCTTGAAATCAAAAGCAAAAATCAAAATTAAAACCATAAAAAAAACCATCCGACATAATGACGAATGGTTTGAGTTGTACAGCACTTTTGTACAATAGTTTTTGTAAGGTCCTTATTTTACTGACCTCTACAACATGCTTAGTACCCGGGGCGGGACTTGAACCCGCACATCTTTAAAGGATACAGGATTTTAAGTCCTGCGTGTCTACCAATTCCACCACCCGGGCCTATTAACTATTTTTTCTAATAAAAGAAAAGCTGATTAATAATGGAGCGAAAGACGAGGCTCGAACTCGCGACCTCAACCTTGGCAAGGTTGCGCTCTACCAACTGAGCTACTTTCGCATTGTTTAGGGAGTGCAAAAGTATAAAAACAATCAAGTTATACAAATGCTAAGCCTTTTTTTTTGTATTTTTTTGTTTAAGTAGCTTAAAATCAATTTTACAATTTTGTAAAGTGCTTTTCAATTTGCAAGCTTTTTAATCAAATATGCTCTTTTTTTTATAAATTCCTTATTGAATTAGTTTTCATTTAAAAACGAAAACACCTTTTCATAAAATTCTTTTGGTTTTTCAGCATGAAGCCAATGACCAGCATTTTCAATCGTATAAATTTGAGCTAAAATAAAATGTTCTTGAATTTCAATTTCGTCTGCGGCTTGAATATAAAGTGAAAGTGAACCACGTAAAAATAATGCAGGTTTTAAAAATACTCCGGAATAAATAATTGGTCTAGTAATTTCATCGTATTCTTTTTCTAAAACTGGGAGGTTTACTCGCCAAGCATAAGCACCCTCAGAATTTTGAGTCAGATTTTTTAATAAAAACTGACGTGTTCCAAAATCTGGTATTAAATGAAAAAGGACGTCCTCCGCATCTTTTCTTTTAGTAATTTGGTCAAATTTTATAGCGTTTAACGCTTCAAAAACTGAGTCGTGTCCACGTTTATATTGCCTAGGTGCAATATCTGCAACAATTAATTTTTCTATTTTATCGGGGAAATCAAAGGCAAATTGCATAGCTACTTTTCCTCCCATGCTATGTCCTAAAATATTTGCAGATTTTATTTGATGTTTGTCCATAAAAACTACCAAATCATTTACCATTAATTCAATGGAATGGTGTTCGGTATGTGGCGATTTTCCATGGTTTCGCATGTCAATGGTGTAAACAGAAAAGTGCTTTCCAAATTCAGTTGCCAGGGTATGCCAATTATCTAGTGAACCCAAAAAACCATGAATAATAATCAATGTTTCTGGCGCATCACCATATTTTTTGTAGTTTAATTTCATCTTTTTATTCTAGCTGCTAGCTCCTAGCATTTGGCCACTAGCCAATTTAATTTAAGT
>JBIILW010000330.1:0-2753 GCA_044338265.1 Bacteroidia bacterium
GTTTATACTCTTGTAAACCATCCTCACTTAGGCTTTATATTAGAACCTCATATCGTTCAGATAAATAGCTTAGGTAAATACTCGCTTACACACCAACGTGTTTTTAACAAAACTTCTGATTATTTTTCAAAATGTATAAATGAAAAAGATTATGAAATTATTGCTTTATTAGATGAATTAGATGACGATTATTTATTTAAAAAATTTCATACCGAAACTAAAAAGAAAATACGAACAGCCGAATTTATCAGTAAAATAAAAGAATCTGCTTATGAAGAAAAAGTAAAAAATTTCATAGAGGAGCGAATGATAAAAGTGCTTAATTTACTCAAAGGACAGGAAATATATAAAACTGGAAATGACAATAATCCAACTTCCATGAAAATTAATGTTTCCAATGAAAAAGCTTCGGTATTATTTCATTTTAAACGTGATGCAGAAGGTACTAGGTATTTTCCAACCATTAAATTCAAAGGTGTTCGCGTTGAATTTATGTTTAAAAATGCGGAAATCATTTCTTATAATCCTGCTTGGATGCTTTTAGGAAATGATTTATTTGATTTTGAGAAGGACGTAGATGGAAAAAAACTTTTTCCATTTTTAAATAAACGATTTATACAAATCAATAAATCATCGGAAGACACTTATTTTAACAAATTTGTTTACCAATTAATAGAGAAATATAATGTATATGCTGAGGGTTTTGAAATAAACACCAAACAGCCTGAAGGTAAAGCAATACTGAGCATGCAGCAAGTTATTGGTGACGATATAGCTTTAAAACTTTCCTTTAATTACGACGGTGCATTCTTTGATTATGGCACGCTAAACAAAATTTCGGTGGTCGTAAAAAAAGAAAATGATCAATATACTTTTACGCGAACCAAAAGAGATTTAGCATTTGAGGCTGAAAAGTATTTGGCAACTCAAAAATTAGGTTTAAAGCAATTCAATGGCCCATATTTTACTTTAAAAAATCAAAAGTCAAAACCCATCACAAACCATATTTCATTAAGCGACGAGGGCACTAATAAGTTTGATTTTTTAGAGTGGCTCAATGAGCATTATGCTGATTTAAAAAAAGATGGCATTGAAATAAAACAAGAGAAAAACACCTATTTTATTGGCGCTCGCGAAATGAAATTGGAAATTAATGAGCAAAAAGATTGGTTCGATATTCAAGCTGTTGTTCAATTTGGTGAGTTTAAAATTCCTTTTATTGCTTTACGCAATTATTTATTAAAAGGAATTAGAGAATTTGTATTGCCAAATGGCATGATTGCAATTATTCCATTGGAATGGTTTGGAGATTTGAGTGGCTTGCTTGAGTTTAGTACCAATGAAGAGGAAATAAAAATAGAAAAACAACATATAGGTTTACTGGATGAAATAGTAAATAATGGTGGTAAATACTTGCGATTAAGTGATAAAATAGAACGACTTAAAAATTATGGAGCAGTAAAAGAAGCAACTGTTCCATTGAACTTTAACGGAACGCTTCGCCCATACCAGCAAGCTGGGTTTGATTGGTTTTATTTTTTAAAAGAAAATCAGTTTGGCGGCTGCTTAGCCGATGATATGGGATTAGGTAAAACCATTCAAACATTGGCATTAATTCAAAAGGAACGCGAATTGTTTCAAGCCTATGAATTGCAAAGCAAAGCAGAAAAAATAACTTTAAAAGCAAGCGAAAACAACCTAATAACATTGGCTAAAACTACAGTTATTACTGATGCTGCGGGGCAAATTGATTTATTTAATAGTGGTTTTGTTCAGGAAATATTGCCAAATATATCCACAGAAAAAATTATTCAAAATGTTGGATTGATAGCAAACAGTTTGAATCAAAATTTTATTCGAACAAGTTTAATCATTGTTCCAAATTCTTTGGTTTTTAATTGGCAAAATGAAGCAAAAAAGTTTACGCCAAACTTGAAAGTACTTATTTATACAGGCACTCAACGAATAAAAAACACTAAATATTTTAATAATTACGACTTAATAATTACCACTTATGGCACTGCTAGGGTTGATATAGATATTTTAAAACAAAACAAATTTAATTATATCATTTTAGACGAAAGTCAGTCCATAAAAAATGCAGGTTCTCAATCATCAAAGGCTGTAAGATTACTGCGTTCTAATTATAAATTAGTGCTTACCGGAACGCCAATTGAAAATGGTGTTCAAGAACTTTGGAGTCAATTATCGTTTGTAAATCCTGGACTTTTGGGTAATCTAAAATCATTCAATGAACGATTTGTAACGCCAATAGAAAAAGGAAAAGATGAGTTTAAAATGCAACAATTAAAAGCCATTATAAAACCTTTTGTTTTGCGCAGAACCAAGGATCAAGTGGCAAAAGATTTACCTGAAAAAACCGAACAAATCATTTATTGCCAAATGACAGATGAGCAAGCCGAAGCCTATGAAACGACTAAATCATATTACAGAAATGAGATATTAAAATCGGTTTCGGAAATTGGTGTGAGTCGCTCGCACTTTACGTTATTAAAGGGATTAACAAGATTGCGCCAAATAGCCAATCATCCAATTTTGGCAAATAAAGAATATGAATTTGGTAGCGGAAAATTTGATGAAGTAATAGCCAGGGCTAACACCGCAAAAGCGGAAGGACATAAAGTTTTGATGTTTTCACAGTTTGTAAAACAGTTAGATATTTACCGAAATAATTTTAATATCAACAAACATCCATATAGTTATTTGGATGGAAGTATGACCAATTTAGAAAG
>JBIILW010000331.1:0-2750 GCA_044338265.1 Bacteroidia bacterium
TGGTTCCATCGCCACCTAATACTGCTATTTTGCTAATATTATTTACTTCATATTGTTGAACAAAATTTGATAAATCACCTGGAGTTTTGCTAACCAATAGTTGTGTATCAAATCCATTTTGATGCATTACTGCAATGGCATTTTGCGCAGTGTTCAAAGCCTTGCCATTTCCTGCAAATGGATTTACTAAGAATAAGATGCTTTGATTGGATTTCATAAAAATTACTTTGATTTACTTTTGAATATTTCTATTTAAATTTGTAATGACAAGGTTTGTAATCAAAGTTCACAAATCACTTTTAACTTCTGATGATACATAATTATTTCGAGTGAGGTATTACCAATTACTTCTCCATCTAAATTTAATATTTGGGGTGTTTGTGTTTCTATTTTCAAATGATTAGTTTGTATCAGTTTTATTAATCTTGACCTGATATGTTTGCCACTAAATACTTTTGGCAAAAGCATTAATAACTTAAACCTAGAAGCTTTTTTAAGTATAATAAAATCAATGAGTCCATCGTTTAATTTTGCATAAGGAGCAAGTATCATTGCCTTACCAGCATAACGCGTATTACAAGCCAACATTAAACTAAACTCATTTTCATAAACCTGATTATTAAAGGTTACTTTAGCATGAATAGTTGGCTTTTTTATTAATATTAGTAATGATGCAATGATATATCTTTTACCGCCTAACCAACGCAGTTTTTCAGCTAATTGATTTACATGCGCTATCATTCCACAACCTACAGAATTAAATGACCAAATACTTGTTCCATTTGTTATTACCTCTGCTATATCTAATAATTTAATTTTACCATTTAATAGTAATTTAGTGGATTTTTTAACTGTTAAAAATCCAATGTCATGGTTAAAAGCATTTCCTGTTCCGCATGGAAATGATACTATTGGAATAGAAAGCCAATTTTGGTTTCCCATAATGGCGTTAACCACTTCATGCATGGTTCCATCGCCACCCATAACTGCTATCTTACATATTTCTTCAAAATTAAATTGACTCGTAAATTTTGACAAATCGCCCAATTCTTTACTTACCAAAAGTGCTGTGTCATATCCATTTTGTTGCATCACCTCAATGGCATATTTTGCAGCATTCATGGCCTTGCTGTTTCCTGCAAAAGGATTTATTAAAAACAAGATAGTATTTGGACGAATCATTGAAACAATAATGTTGTTTTTTTTTGAATGTTACAATTTAAAAATATAATTAAACCAAAATCTCCACAAATATTTTTTAATTATCAAAAAAATAACATCAAATTTATTGTATTTTTTTTTTAAATTAAACTCTCTTTTTAAGTATTATTAGAATATGAGCATACAAAAAAACAGTTAGTTTGCAATTAAATATTTGCAATAATTTAATTATTATTGAAAGTTAAAAAACTGTATATATTTATTAACCTAAAACCATTAAAAAGTAATGGAAAATAACGAATAAAAAAATGTTAGATAAATTTGGAATTGCAAAACGCATTGCAAAAGAATTGCAAGATGGATTTTATGTAAACTTAGGAATTGGCATTCCTACTTTGGTTGCTAATTATGTTCCAGAAGGCATTGAAGTAATTCTTCAATCAGAAAATGGATTACTAGGAATTGGGCCCTATCCATTTGAAGAACAAGTAGACGCTGACCTCATCAATGCAGGCAAGCAAACTGTAACTACTACTAAAGGCAGCAGCTTTTTTGATAGTGCCATGAGCTTTGGAATGATTAGAAGTGGCAGAGTAGATTTAACCGTTTTGGGGGCTATGGAAGTAGCCGATAACGGTGACATCGCCAATTGGAAAATACCAGGTAAAATGGTAAAAGGTATGGGCGGTGCCATGGATTTAGTAGCCTCGGCAAAAAATATTATTGTTGCCATGCAACATGTAAATAAAGCTGGAGAATCGAAATTACTTAAGCAATGTTCACTTCCAATTACAGGACTAGGTTGTGTAAAAAAAGTAGTAACAGAATTAGGTGTATTTAATATTACAGATCAAGGTTTTGAATTATTGGAATATGCGCCCGGTGTTACCATCGATTATATAAAATCAAAAACTGAAGGCCGTTTAATTATTTCTAATAATGTTTTTGAAATGAATATTTAATAATTACAAATGAAAAAATATTACCAAGAAAATCCATTGAATGCCATTCTCATTATTGCATTTTTGGTAAGATTAGTAGCAGTAATTTTTAGCCAAGGTTATGGCATGAGCGATGACCATTTTTTAATAGTAGAAGTAGCTCAAAACTGGCTTGATGGATTTGACGAATACAAATGGTTGCCTGGTCCTACAAACCCCAATGCTGCTGCTACCGGACATGTGTTATTATACACAGGAATTCACTATTATATATTTAAAATATTAGCGTTTATTGGCATTAACGAACCAAACACCAAAATGCTAATTTTACGTTTATTACACGCATTACTTTCATTAGTAGTAGTAAAATATGCTTTTAAAATTACAGAGAAATTAAGCAATATTAACAATGCAATTAACGTAGCTTGGATGTGTTCCTTATTATGGTTTATTCCTATGCTAAGTGTAAGAAACTTGGTAGAAATGGTATGTATTCCACCATTAATTTATGGCACTTGGTTAATAGTAAACAATGATAAAAAAGCAGCATTACAATTCCTGTTAGCAGGCTTTATAGCTGGATTAGCATTTTCTATTCGCTTCCAAACTTCTACTTTTATTGCTGGCTTAGGTGTTGTAGTTTGGATT
>JBIILW010000333.1:0-2742 GCA_044338265.1 Bacteroidia bacterium
TAAAGATTCTAAAGCTTCGGCCATTAAATGAGCCGATGAATGCCACATGGTTTGTTTGCCTTCTAAATCGTTCCAAGTTAGTAACGTTAATGAAGCATCTTCATTGATTGCTCGGTTTGCGTCTACAGTTACGCCATTTACTTTGGCAGCTAACACATTTCTAGCCAATCCTTCACTAATTGATTTGGCTACATCTAAGGCGGTTGAACCCCGTTCATACGTACGAACGGAACCGTCTGGTAATATTATATTTATCATAAGGGGCGGCAAGGTAAGTTTTTATGATTACTTATAAAAGTGATTAGCGCAGATTGATAAAAATTGGTTTTTTTCTTGAGAGATGGGAATTGAGAAGTGGGAATTTACAATTTGTCATCCTGAGCGGAGTCGAAGGAGGCAATGGGCAATAGACAATGGGCAATAGACGATAGACGATAGACGATAGTCAATATAAAATGGGCAATGGGCAAAAGATAAATTCCACTTAAACGTCATGCTGTAAGTATCAGTTAGTAAACTGACACAGTCTCCTTTCCTGACAAACTATATTGAATTGGGAAATGGGAGATGAGAGATGGGAAATGTGAATTGAGGAGTACTAATAGTTGTGAAACATAATATTTAAAAACTTTATTTACTGATAATTAGCATATTTTTATTGACAAAAACATAATATAATTCTTGTACGTCATAAAACTTCCGATATCGGGATAACAATGTAAACCCTATGTTTTCTATGTGCCTATGTGGTTCAATTTTTTTGTAAACCTACTAATCCAAACTTAAAGTTTGACTATTTTTATTTAAATTTAATCCTAAATTCAATTAATATTGTAGCATGAAAATATTAATTACTGGAAGTAACGGACTACTTGGACAAAAGTTAATTGATTTATATAAAAATAGTAGCGAGCATACATTCATTGCAACTGCAAGAGGTGAAAACAGGTATGCTGATAAGCAAGGATATATTTATGAAAGTTTAGACATTACCAACGAACAAGAAGTAAACATTATTATTGCAAAGCACCAACCAGAAGTAGTTATAAATACCGCTGCCATGACCAATGTAGATATTTGTGAAACGGAACGAGAAGGCTGTGACAATTTAAATATCAATGCAGTAAAATATTTGGTAAATGCTTGCAATAAAAACAATGCGCATATAGTACATATTTCTACCGATTTTATTTTTGATGGAACTCACGGACCATTATCTGAAAACGAAAAACCTAACCCAATTAGTTATTACGGATTATCGAAACTAAAAGGCGAAGAAGAAGTCATCAATCATGCAAAAAGTTGGAGCATTTTACGCACTGTTTTAGTTTACGGAATAGTGAGCGATATGAGTAGAAGTAATATTGTACTTTGGGCAAAAGGTGCTTTGGAAAGTGGCAAAAGTATCAACGTAGTTTCCGATCAATTTAGAACACCCACTTTAGCCGAAGATTTGGCAATGGGTTGTAAACTGGCAGCCGACAAAAAAGCACAAGGAATTTATAATATCAGTGGTAAAGATTTTTTAAGTGTTTTTGATTTGGTGTATAGGGTTGCTGATTTTTGGAAATTAGATAAATCATTGTTAAATATTTCAACCAGTGAAGGCATCAAACAACCAGCCAAACGCCCTCCTATTACTGGATTTATTTTAGATAAAGCAATTACAGAATTAGGCTACAATCCACATTCGTTTGAAGAAGGATTGACATTACTAAACGAACAATTAAATACCTATAACTTCAATAAATAATACCATGTTAAATATATTAATAATTTTACAAGCTACAGCCATAAAATTAGCTTCAGAACCTGAACAAGCCGGTTTTTGGGAATGGTTTTTTTGGGAAACAATTGGAGCCATTTTCATATTTTTGATGCTTTATATTTTTTTTATAAAAAATCCTAAAATAAATCCTCCACGCCAACGCAGAAGAGATGAAGACTTTAAAGATTAGGTTAGAAAAGTTTATCAAAAAGTATTTTTACTTTTCGCCAAGTGAGCAAAAAGGAATCATGCTGTTATCATTCATTTTAATAATAGTTATTTTCACGCCTTTTATTTACCGATTGGTAAAACCAAATAATGACTTAGTCATCAATATCCAACAAATTAATGAACTTGATTCATTGAGTAAAAATACTTCCTCCTCTGGAAATTTTACAAATCAAGAACTTTTTGAATTTAATCCAAATACGGCAAATGCCGAAGAACTAAAACAGCTTGGATTTACTGATAAAAACATTGCAACGCTTCAAAATTATTTAAGCAAAGGTGGCAATATAAAATCGGCAGAAGATTTGAAGAAAGTTTATGGAATTGATGAGAAATTAGTAACTAAATTAACACCTTTTTTATTGTTTGAAAAACAACAAGAAAATTCAAATTCTAAACATTTAATTGATACTTTAAATTACGCAAAAAAAGAAAAAATCCAAGTGCTAGAAATCAATACAGCGGATTCTGTTTCTTTGGTTAAATTATATAGAATTGGCCCAAAATTAGCAGCAAAAATTATAGCTTACAGAGAAAAATTAGGTGGTTTTTTGAACCTACATCAATTAACAGAAATTTATGGTTTTGATGAAGATATTTTATACGATTTAAAAGATAAAATTACAGTAGATGCAAGTAAAGCCAAACTAATTAATTTGAATACCATTACGGAAGAAGAACTTAAAAATCATCCTTATTTTAAATATAAGCTAGCCCGAGTAATTACCAATTACCGCAATCAGCAT
>JBIILW010000332.1:0-2742 GCA_044338265.1 Bacteroidia bacterium
GTAAGCATCTTCTTAGCAAAATGTAATTATTTGCCATTAGCTATTCATCAATCCCACAAAGCGAAATTAAGTAATAACGACTCACACGCCTTGTACTTTTCAAGACTTTTTATCATTGGAATTTTACTTTGTATTAGCACTCATTCATTTGCGCAAAAACTAGTTTTGAAAAATTCAGTTTCAGAACAAACGTATAAAATTGGATATTTACGCCATGTTTGGATAAGTAATGTTCATGATTCTACCAAAACTTTTTTTGCATACGTCAAAAAAACAGAAAATGATACTTTGTATTTTATTGGTGGTAAAAAAATTGCTTTAGCTGATATTCATTCTATCAAATTTACTCCAAGAAATTTATTTACCAGAGTTGGCAAGCCCATACTTTATAGTTTGGGAACGGGAATTAGCATATTAGTAGGTGCCACTTTAACGGTTACAGATTATAGTTTTACTGTTTCTGATAGGTTTAAAATGATGGGAGGTGGAATCATTTATTCAACAGTTTTAATTGAATTAACGGGAACCGGCTTATGGATTATTACTCCCAAAAGAGAATTACGAAAAGGCATAAACTTAACTATATTGAATAAATGAAATACAACTCAATATACATTTCAAAAAGCTCAATTTTTAAGGTCGTTGAGCTAGTCGAAACGAAATACAAACTAACAAAGAGCTTTATAAATTTATTGGAAATGAGATATTTAATGCTGTTATTTTTACTGGTAAATAGTTTGATTTCCAACGCTCAAACTGGTTTTAAAGTTTATAACGCTGAACAAGCGCGCTTTGTTCAATTTAAACTGAACCAAAATATAAAGTTCAATTTTCATAATAATCCAGTTTACAAAAAAGACAAAATAATAAGTGTTTCCGATTCAGGATTTTTAACTCCAAATAATGGCTTTATTTATTTTGATTCATTGCAAAGCATAGGCAGAAATTACAAAAATTTAAACTTAGTTGCTTATACGCTTTTAGGCTTAACAGAATTAAATTTGATGGGTGCAATATTATCAGGTTTTAGTGGTTTTGGTTTTGATGCACCTCAAGTAGCCGCTACTACTATTTTTATAATTGGAAACGCAGTTGGTATTCCTTATTTTATTTACTACCAAAAACCCAATTTAAAACCATTGAATAAAGTGGGTAGTCAAACTCACTTTCTGCTTACCTATTAGTTATTCTTGAACACAAAAAAAGCCATCCGAATTTCGAATGGCTTTTTATTATAATTTATTGTGAAAATTATTGAGCAACTTCTTCAGCTAACTCGGGGTCAACTAAAACGCGGCCACAGTTTTCGCAAACTATAATTTTCTTACGTAATTTAATATCTGCTTGGCGTTGAGGAGGGATTCCAGCAAAACAACCACCACAACTTTCACGCATAATTACAGCTACACCCATTCCGTTTTTCATACTTGTTCTAATTCTATTGTATGAAGTTACCAAACGATCATCTGCTACAACTACCGCTTTATCACGGTCTTTGTTTAATAAAGCTTCTTCTTTCTCGGTATCAGCAATGATACTTTCTAATTCGCCTTTTTTGTTTTTCAAATCTAGCTTACGGCCTACTAACTCTAAATCTAATGCAGAAATACTGTTTTTCTTTTGCTCAGCATCAAAATTTGCATTCTTAATACGTTTGTCAGCAGCTTGTTGTTCCAAACCTTGAATTTCAATTTCTTTGTTTAAAGCATCGTATTCACGGTTGTTTTTAACACCTTCTAATTGTTTTTCGTATTTTTTTGCCAATGCTTTCGCATCAATAATGCGAGTTTTGTTTTGACTAATACTGTCTTCAATAGCTTTCACTTCATTGGCCATATTAGCCAAACGAGTTTCCATTCCAGCTATATCGTCTTCTAAATCTGCAACTTCGTTGGGCAATTCACCTCTAATTGCTTGTAATTTGCTTATTTGCGTATCAATAATTTGAAGCTTATATAATGCTTTCAATTTTTGTTCAATGCTTACTTCTTTAGCTAATGGCATATAATTTAATAATAATAATTTACTGGGTTGGTATTTGTTTTACTTAAAAGGACGGCAAATGTAGGATTTTTTTTCATAATTAAATCAAACATAAGCTCTTTTGTGAATTTTTCGCTTTCAAAGTGTCCAATGTCAGCAATCATAAGGCTTTTCTCGGCATCAAAAAATTCATGATATTTGAAATCTGAGCTTATAAATGCGTCTGCTCCTTGATTAATTGCATTTTTTAGCAAAAATTGTCCTGCTCCACCGCAAAGTGCAACTTTTTTTATATTTTTTGAAAAAGCAGTGAATTTTATGACATTTAATTCCATTTTTTCTTTCAGCATTTTCAAAAAATCAGTAGGCGAAACTTCATTTTCTAATTCTCCAATCAAACCACTTCCAATGATATCATAAGCATTTTCAGTGGCTATTAATTCGAAAGCTACTTCTTCGTAAGGATGCATTTCATGTAATCTTTGAATTATTTTATTTTGTAAATAAATGGGAAACATAGTTTCAAACCTGATTTCATTTTCAGTATGTGTTATATCTTTTTCGCCAACAAAAGGTTTTGCGAATTCATTGGCTTTAAAAGTTCCAAATCCTGTTTGACTAAATCCACAATCCGAATAATTTCCAATATTTCCCGCACCGGCTTCAAATAATGCATTTTGAACGCTTTCAAAATGTGAAATAGGAACATATGTAATTAATTTTTTGAAAATTGAATTTTTAGGTGCAAGAACTTTAGTG
>JBIILW010000334.1:0-2740 GCA_044338265.1 Bacteroidia bacterium
AGGATATAATGTTACCATCAATGGACAAGTGATTAATCCAGGTTCATTTTCATATGCACAAAATATGAAAATAGAAGATTTGATCATAGCTGCAGGTGGATTTAAAGAGGCAGCTTCCTTTAGTAGAGTGGAAGTTTCACGTAGAAAATTTGATGTAGATAAAACCAAAACAAATACGGAGATTGCCATAGTTAAACAGTTTGATTTAGATAAAGATTTAAAAGACAATGCATCTTTGAAATTTGAATTAGAGCCTTTTGATATAGTAAATGTATTTACACAGCCAGGTTATGAACCGCAGAAAAATGTAACTATAGAAGGTGAAGTAATTTATCCGGGTAAATATACATTGGAAAAAAACAATGAGCGTATTTCTGATTTATTAAGACGAAGTGGCGGCTTAACTGCTTCTGGCTCCATTGATGGAATAGTTTTATTAAGAAAAAAAGATAAGAATGTAGTGGAAAACTTAATAAAAAACAACAAATTGAAAGCATTGCAAAAGCAAAGTAAAGACACAGCTGATGTAAATGATCAAATACAAAATTCTGAAAATGAAGATTACGATATTGTAGGAATTGATGTTTCAAAAATATTAAAAAAACCAGGATCTAAATCTGATTTGCTTTTAAGAGAAGGAGATTTATTAAAAGTACCCTACGAAAAACAAACTGTTTTGGTAAGTGGCGAAGTATTATACCCTGTAAAAGTAAATATTAACAACGCAAAAGGCTTAAGAGGATTTGTAACAAATGCAGGAGGATTCAGTTCTAAGGCATTGAGAAGAAAATCGTATGTGGTATATGCCAATGGAACAGTTAAAGCCACCAATAATTTTTTAGTATTTAATTTTTATCCAAAAATAAAACCTGGTTGTGAAATAATAGTTCCAAAGAAAGATGTAAGAAAAGGTACAAGTATGGCGGAAATTACTGCTATTACTACCAGTTTATCTACCTTGGTATTTTTAATTGTTACCATATCAAAACTTTAAAAAAATGCAAAAAAAATCGGTTGAATTAAATGATATTGGTAAATTATTTAAAAATATTTACAAGTTACTTTTATCTAAATGGATAATCATTATTATTATTGGTTTTCTTGGAGGAATTTTAGGGTTTGGTTTTGCTCAATTCCAAAAACCAATATATATTTCAAAATACTCATTTATTTTAAATGAAAATGATGGAAGTGCATCATTGAACTTATCATCTTTGGCTGGATTGGCCGGAATTGCTGGTCTTGCTGGCGGGAGTAATAACGTGAATGAAGACAAGCTTTTATACTTAGCAAATTCAAGACAAATTATTGGAAATACATTAGTAGAAAAAGCCACAATCAATGGCGAAGAAAAATTAATGGTTAATCATTTTATTGATATTTACAAACTAGCAAAAGGATTTAAATCGGATACAAGTTTAGAAACTTTTACTTATTTTATACATGCTGATTTAGATAAATTTACTTATCAGGAAAATAAAGTTTTAGATATTATTATAAAGAATATTAATGACAATAAACAATTATTTATTGATACCAAAAAGAAAACTGGAATTGTAATTCAAAGTGCTGGAATCATTGCCATGGAATTCAAATCAATCAATGAGGAATTTTCAAAATATTTTATCGAAAACTTATATAGAAATTTAAGCGATTATTATACGAATAGGACCATTCAACGTCAATATAAAAACTATACATTAATTAAAGGCAGGGCAGATTCTATAAAATTGGTACTTTTTGAAAAAGAAAATTATGGTGCGGACATTTTCGATAGAAATGTTAAAGTAGTAAGAATGGCAGGAAAAGTAGATTTGGAAAGAACTAGAAGAGATGTACAAATGTTAAGCTTAATGTATGCTGAGGTGCTAAAAAACCTAGAGATTGCTAAATTTACACTTGATAACCAAACACCATTTTTCCAAACTGTAGATAAACCAACTCTACCGCTTGAAAAGAAAAAATTATCTCGAATGATAAGTGCATTTTTAGGTGCAATAATATTAGGTTCTATTTTTTGCGTTTACTTAATTAGCAAAAACTTCAAGAAGGATATTTTACCTCAATAATTTATAAAATTAATTATTGTCAAACATTCAATTTATTAAAACTTATTTTTGGAAAACTTGAATATTAACCCCAAGTATCAAACATTGATTTTACTGTAACTCTAACAATTGTATCGACTCCTGAAATGTTAGTCACAATAATTTTATTGTCTACAAACGAAACACTAAAATCACGGATCGCAGTAGAACCATTTAATGTTGATAATAAATTTGATTGCCAAGGAGTTGAAGTATTTGTAATTTCAGAACGAACATGGTACATTTTAGTAGTAAATTGTACAACGGGATCCCCAGAAAATCCATTATCAATAATAACAATACCATTTACAAAACTGCAGTTATTCATATTATTGGGAGGAACTACTGCAATTACAGGCAAATCAAAAACAGCTATATTGTAAGGAGTATTTATTCCTAAATTTGTTTTGAAAAATAAATCATATTGATTCAAATCTTTTAATAATGCATACGATGATTCTAAATTTGTAATATTAGCAATAATATTTCCTTTTAATTCTAAATTTCTAGTGTAACGCAAATTTAGATTGTTCAAACTAGAATTTTCAACAAATATATATTCAGAGTTTAAAGTACCAATTGCAAGAATTGTTTCTGCAATAGTAACTCTAAAACTAGTAATAATTTCATGAATTGAAATATGATGGCTACCA
>JBIILW010000335.1:0-2732 GCA_044338265.1 Bacteroidia bacterium
CCATGGTTAGGGTAAAATTATTAGGGTAAATTCTAAATTCGTTGGTTACATATATAGTATCTGTTCCTGTTAGGTTAACTTTTGTAACATTTCCAGTCCAGCAGTAAAAACTGCGTCCTACTTTCATTGTTTTTCCGCCCGATACAAATGAACCTGAACTTACATAAAAGTCATATTGGTTTCTAAAATTATCACCTAATGTCCACTCACCAGTTCCATTAAAATTAACATGAAACATGTTTACATTTTTTGTGGTAACTGTATTTCCTAATTTAGTTGATTTAAAATAAACCCAACCTTGATGATTCCATTGTAATTTAGGATCTAAGGTCATTGAACCATAAATATTGATATCAGCACTGCTATTAATAATTGGATTATTTACATTGTTCCAAATCATGTTCAAACAATTGGCTGTTGACGAAACAGTTACAGCTTGGTTTGGTGCTGTAAATGAATTGATGTCAAAAAATACGTTATCGTTTTGAGTTGGAACTGGACAAGCACCGCCTGTTCCACCACTAGCAGTAGCCCAATGGCTCTTATCTGACCAGTTACCTGCGCCACCAACCCAATAAAAATTAATGGTTGGCAATTGATTCACTGTCCAACCTGTATTACCACCTAAATCAAGTGCATTATTAGCTATAAAACTACCAACACCTTGCACCTTCAAATTTTGCATGTTAACCCAATCAGTTCTCATTACCACTCCGGTATCGGCTAAAATAGCAGTATTAGTATTATCTAATCTAAAATTATATCTGTTATCACAAGCACCTGTTGCTGATAAATATTTTTTAATTGTTTTGGTATAACCACCTTGGAAATATAAATCGTTTAAAGTAGCAAATGTTAAACTATCTGCAGTATAATTATACCTATAGTATACATTTGGTCTATTTAACCCATTACCCAATATTTTAACATTTCTGAAAACTGAACCATTATCTACTTGAAAATCTATCGTTTGATTATATGAAGTAGGTACGAAGTATTTAAATGTAAAATCTCTACAAGTAAAACGGTGATATAAAGTCATTCTTTGAGCTCCATATGCATTGATAGTAATATCCCTTGCAGCTATATGTTGTTGAATTTCTATATACTGATCACCTGCGTTTCTTCCATTGTATATAATATCACCAAAAGTATGGCTACCACCATATAAATAAAAATGAGTAGAGCTTTCAAATTTAACTACAGGCATGGTTCCTGTCCAATAACAGTTTGAATTAGTATAAAATTGGTTTTGAACTTGAATAGTATCAGTTCCTGTCCAATCTACATATTTATTCCAACCGTCCCATGAATAAAATGAGTATGTTCTAATTTTTTTACCATTGGTAATAATTTTACCAGCCT
Organism: Bacteroidia bacterium; assembly: GCA_044338265.1. Classification (GTDB taxonomy): domain Bacteria; phylum Bacteroidota; class Bacteroidia; order UKL13-3; family UKL13-3; genus JAAFJM01. Next base: position 1,366 of record JBIILW010000335.1, read on the forward strand.
GTTGATATAGGTAATTGTCATTGTTATTGAAATTATCCAATAACTTCCATTTAGCATTTTGATTACCTGATGATCTACCAAAATAAACTTGTTTTAATTTAACACTATCTGTGAAAATTGTTTTGGTTACTGTATCTGATGAAACAAAATTAAAGTTACCTGCTAATTCATACGACATTTTTCTATTTAATACCAATGAACCATATAACCACATTTCACTTCCACTGATAAATCTTGCACCTTGTATAATATTACCAACGGTAAAATTATTTGCTTCGGCAGTTACATTTAAAGTAACAGATTGCCCTGCAGCTGAAAATGAAAGTGAATCAAAAGTTACATTATCGGTCTGGTTAGGTACGGCACAACCAGCAGATACTCCTCCACTTGAAAACGACCAATGGGTTGGATCATTCCAATTTCCGGTTCCGCCAATCCAATAAAAATTACGTGAAGGAATTGCATTAATTATCCAACCAGTAACATTTCCCATATCTACCGTATTAGAAGCATAAAAAACCGCACCACCTTGTGCTTTACAATCTTTTAATTTTAACCAATCACCTTTTAAAGAATCTGCAGCCATTGAAATGGTACCAACTGTTCCCACACTATTACTAGCCACAACAATTTCAGCACCACAAACTCCAACCAATGGACTCATAGAAACCAATGTTTGAGTATAACCAGCACCAATGGTCCATTGGCTAATTTTAGGAATATTAACCCTTCCTAAATAATTTCCTCCATTGGTTATTAAATTTGTTTTGATATCATAATCACTTGTAATATTAAATGTATCTAAACGTGCATTATTACTAAATGTAGTAGTAATATTTGCACTTACATTTTTCAAATACCTTAAACTATAGTTTTGAATATTTACATATTCAAAATACGGAACCTGCGTTCCATAAGCTAATATTTCTACTCTTTTTGCTGAAGAGTTAGAGTAAAAATGAACATTTGAAGCGCCAGTATTTTCAGCTTTCATGTATACTTTATCAAATACTTTTCCGTTTTGAGTTATAAAAGTAAAATTATCTGTTCCACTGAAATAAATAACAGGATTACCAGTGAAAGTAACACTGTTATATAGTCTAAATTCTTGAGTTACTTTAATGGTGTCAGTACCGGTTAAATTCATGGTAAAAGCATTGCCATCCCATTGGTAAAATCTCTTTACGTTTATTTTTTTACCATTGAAATTAACTGAATTTCCAGCACCATAAAAAAATATACCATCATTAGTAAGGGTAATGTCATCCAAAAAAGTATAGGCTCCATTGCTACCATCAAACTGCATTCTTTTTAAATCCTTCCCACCAGATTTAATATACAAACTGGTTCCGGCTCCTCTCATGTAG
>JBIILW010000336.1:0-2728 GCA_044338265.1 Bacteroidia bacterium
TGTTCTAAATGCAATATCAAATAAAATTGTAGCAAGAATGTGTGCTGTTATTGAAAATAACGAACCATATAAAAATTATTTGCTTTTGTCATAGAATTCAACCACGGACAAAATTTTAAACATTCCGCACTTCGTACTTCGCACTTTTTTTAAAACCTACATTTTAAACGGAAGATTTTTCATTCCACCACCACCTGGCATTTTGTTCATGGTGCGCATCATTTTGCGCATTTCTTCAAATTGCTTTAGCAATTGATTCACTTGTTGAATATCGGTTCCGCTGCCCATGGCAACACGTTTTCTGCGGTTTCCGTTGAGTATATCAGGAGTTTTGCGTTCAGCAGGAGTCATAGAATTAATAATAGCCTCAATGCCTTTAAAGGCATCATCACTAATATCAATGTCTTTGATGGATTTACTCACTCCTGGAATCATGGCCATTAAATCTTTTAAATTACCCATTTTCTTAATTTGTTGAATTTGGGTATAAAAATCTTCAAAAGTAAATTGGTCTTTTAATAATTTTTTGTGAATTTTAGCTGCTTCTTCATCGTTGAAAACAGATTGCGCGCGTTCCACTAAAGTAACAATATCGCCCATTCCCAAAATACGTTGTGCCATCCTATCGGGATGAAATACGTCAAGGGCATCCATTTTTTCGCCCATACCCACAAACTTAATGGGTTTTTGAACAACAGTTTTTATAGAAAGAGCAGCACCACCACGAGTGTCACCATCTAATTTGGTAAGAATAACACCTGTAAAATCCAATACATCGTTAAAGGCTTTTGCTGTATTTACAGCATCTTGACCTGTCATTGAATCTACTACAAAAAGAATTTCTTGTGGCTTTACTTTGGATTTTATATTTCCAATTTCAGCCATCATTTCTTCGTCAATACTCAAACGACCGGCAGTATCTATAATCAGTATTTTGTGATTGCCAGCAATGGCGGCTTTCACTGCATTTTCTGCTATTTGAACTGGATTTTTGTTTTCCATTTCAAAGTAAACAGGCACTTCTATTTGTTCACCTAATACTATTAATTGCTGAATAGCAGCCGGACGATACACATCGGCAGCAGCCATCATCACACTTTTACCTTGCTTCTTAAAGTAGTTTGCTAACTTAGCAGAATGAGTAGTTTTTCCACTTCCTTGCAAACCTGCCATTAATATAATAGCTGGATTACCGGCAGTATTTAAATTTTCGGTTTTTCCGCCTAATAATTCTGTTAATTCATCGTTTACTATTTTTACTAGTAATTGTCCTGGACTTAAACTTGTTAATACATTTTGTCCTAAAGCTTTTTCTTTTACAGTATCAGTAAATTGTTTTGCTATTTTATAGTTTACATCGGCATCAATTAAGGCTTTACGAATTTCTTTAACAGTTTCTGCTATGTTAATTTCCGATATTTTACCTTGACCTTTTAGGGTTTTAAATGCTTTTTCTAACTTACTACTTAAACTTTCAAACATATGAGTACGGTGTTTTTTTTGCTGTGCAAATATAGAATTTCAACTGTGATTTTTTGAATTAAAAAATAACAAAATTCAGTTTATCGGGAGCTTGATATTGATTGATTTAGAGATTTGTTGATTGTATGAAGGATTATAGAAACAGTACTTGGATAATTATAAATATATTGTACCTACGGCACAAGTTGTTTGGACATATCATTCATTATTGGAGCCTTGTTACCAATATGTAGTGCCTACGGCACAAATTAGTAAAGCCTCGTAGAGGTGAAACTATTGTAAAAATAATACACCCAACCAACAAAAGTCTCGTAGAGACGCAACTATTGTAAAAAAATAAAAGCTAAAACTATCAAAGCCTCGTAGAGGTGAAACTATTGTAAAAATAATACACCCAACCAACAAAAGTCTCATAGAGACGCAACTAATGTAAAAAAATAAAAGCTAAAACTATCAAAGCCTCGTAGAGGTGAAACTATTGTAAAAATAATACACCCAACCAACAAAAGTCTCGTAGAGACGCAACTATTGTAAAAAAATAAAAGCTAAAACTATCAAAGCCTCGTAGAGGTGAAACTATTGTAAAAATAATACACCCAACCAACAAAAGTCTCGTAGAGACGCAACTATTGTAAAAAAATAAAAGCTAAAACTATCAAAGCCTCGTAGATGTGAAACTATTGTAAAAATAATACACCCAACCAACAAAAGTCTCCTAGAGACGCAACTATTGTATCGCTACAAAAACAGCCAATCAAAGTCGGCAGAAGGTCCTAAACGCAGGGTTGGTAAAGGTATTTTTATGTAGTTTAAAGTTCTTGCTAAAATAATTTGTCCACCGGTTTTTTGTGGAATTATTTTACGCCAATCAATGTCGAGCGACAAGTAATATTCATAATTACCCAATCCTTTAAACTGATCTTCGTTATAGCCTAAATAATAATTGTTAAGCGTATTGTCTACGCCAAAACCACCTGCAATGCATAAGAAATCGGGCCATAGTTTTTCTGCTTTTGAGCCTTTGGTTAACCAATCATTTACAGATAAAGTAAGCCAATAAGTTTGGTTCATGTAATCGTCAATCCAATCGGCTTTACCTTCTCGTTTAACATCGTAAAAAAACCTGTCGTGCTGGTAATAGCTAAATTTGTAATTAATGGCTTTAAGTTTAGGGAATTTATATTTTAAATAAGGAATGGCACTACCCAAAGTTCCTGAGGCTAAGTCGCCAACACTAAAACCATAA
>JBIILW010000337.1:0-2724 GCA_044338265.1 Bacteroidia bacterium
TTAGTTGCATTCCTGTATTCATCAGTAGGACATGGAGGTGCAAGCGGTTACTTGGCATTAATGGCCTATTATTCATTTGCACCCGATACCATGCGACCAACAGCTTTATTGTTAAATATTTTTGTGTCGCTCATTGCATTTATTCAATACTACAAAAGCGGATTTTTTAAATGGAATTTATTTTGGCCATTTGCATTGGCATCTATTCCTGCAGCTTTTATTGGTGGATTTATAACTGTAGATGCTGGTTTATATAAAAAAATATTAGCTGTACTTTTACTTTTTTCGGTGGTAAAACTTTTAGGTGTAAAATTTCAAACAAAGGAATTTATTGCAAAGCAAAATATATACTTATCACTTTTAATAGGTACTGCCATTGGTTTATTTTCAGGAATGATAGGCATTGGAGGAGGAATTATTTTAAGTCCTATTATATTGCTTTTGCATTGGGGAAACATGAAACAAACAGCTGCTATTTCTGCATTGTTTATTTTTGTAAATTCATTGGCTGGTTTAGCCGGACTATTTTCAAAAGGATTTGAATTTAAAAGTGAAATGATATTGATGTTGTTGCTTGCTTTAATTGGTGGATTTGCAGGTTCCTATTTTGGAGCAAAGAAAATGAACAGTGGCTTTTTAAATAAAATTTTAGCAGTTGTGCTTATCATTGCAGCTGTAAAACTAGTCCTTACTTAATACATTTTTTTTAATAAATACAAGGGTAAACATGAAAATAAAAATATTGGTATTTGGACAACTTTCTGAAATAATAAATGCATCGGAATTAGCATTATTAGCGGTGAATAATACCGATGAATTAAATAAAAAATTATTTGAATTATATCCAAAATTAAATGAAATAAAATTTATATTGGCCGTAAACAAAAAAATTATTCATGAAAATACTCCATTGAATCATGAAGATGTGGTGGCTTTATTACCACCATTTTCGGGAGGATAATTTTAAAATAAAATATAGTTTATAAATAAATGAGTTTTACTCAAAATAATGATAGATACCATCGTCAAATTATTTTAAAAGAATTTGGTGAAACGGCACAACAAAAATTACTGAATGCAAAAGTATTGGTGATTGGCGCTGGTGGCTTGGGCTGTCCTGCGCTGCAATATTTGGCTGCGGCAGGAGTTGGAGCCATTGGTATCATTGATTTTGATGTGGTAACAATTTCAAATTTACACCGACAAATATTGTTTTCCGCAAATGACATTGGTAAACAAAAAGCAGCAACAGCAGCCATAAAACTAGCTGAAATAAATCCCGAAATACAAATTCAAGTTTATAATTTTCAGCTTACGAACAAGAATGCAATTGAGTTATTAGCTAACTACGATTTAATAATAGATGGAACAGATAATTTTGCTACTCGTTACTTAATTAATGACGCTTGTGTAATATTAAACAAGCCTTTGGTATACGGGGCAGTTTTGCGTTTCGAAGGTCAAGTTGGAGTTTTTAATTTGATCGATAATGAAACTAAAATAAAGACAAATTACCGAGATTTATTTCCAGAACCACCTAATCCTTTAAACGCACTGTCGTGCAATGAAGCCGGTGTTATTGGCGTTTTACCAGGAATTATTGGCACCATGCAAGCTACAGAAGCCATAAAAATTATTACTGGAATTGGCAAGCCCTTATGTAATAAAATTATTTCCTACAATGCCTTGCAAAATTCCTTTTATGATTTTGAAATAACTCCAGTTTTGAATCCATTAGAAACATTTCCAAAAAATGAAATGGAGTTTTTAAACTTTAATTATGAATGGTTTTGTAGTTCAAAAGCCAATATTTCATCAATTTCCATCATTGATTTTGAGGAGTTAAGAATCAAAGAAAAAATCACCATTATTGATGTGCGTGATAGGAATGAATTACCTTTGATAAATGAATTTGATTTTACAACAATTCCCTTGAATGATTTGCCAAATTTATTAGCAAGCATTCCAACTGATAATAAAATTGTGGTCTTTTGTAAATCGGGGAATAGAAGTTTAAAAGCAGTAAAAATTTTAAACGAAAAACAGCCTCAATTAATAGCTTATAGCTTAATAGGCGGATTAGATGCTTGGCAACAATTTAACAATAAAACTTGATTGAAAATGACAGAGAAAAAAAAACATAAAGTATTTATACAAGGTGCCATCACCCCAACATTCATAGCCGATAGCATTGCGAAGCACAGTGGAAAAACTACCATTGGTGCGCATGATATTTTTTTAGGTCAGGTGCGAAATGATTTGATTGATAATAAAACAGTAGCGGCTATTGAATATTCGGCTTACGAGGAAATGGCAGAAAACTTATTTCATGAAATACGTGAAGCAATATTTGTAAAATATGATATTGTTTGCATGCATATTTATCATAGTTTAGGATTGGTAAAAACTGGTGAAATTTGTTTGTTTGTTTTTGTTTCTGCCAAGCACCGAAAAGATGCCTTTGATGCTTGCCGAGATTTAGTAGAACAAATAAAAGCTATGACGCCCATTTGGGGTAAAGAAATTTTTGAAGATGATAGCCACGTTTGGAAAAAAAATAATTAAAAAATGATAGACATAACTTTCAAATCAAATACTCTCAGAAAAGCCATTGCAACAGCAATAGTAAAAGTGAGCAAGCAAACAACAATAGAAGCATTGGTAAACAAAAATGTTCCCAAAGGCGATGTGTTTGAAATGGCAAAAACTGCTGGATTATTTGCG
>JBIILW010000045.1:0-10208 GCA_044338265.1 Bacteroidia bacterium
GTAACAAGTGAACGTCCTGCTATTCAAACTGGGTTCAATATTCCAGTGAGAGATATCAAAGAATTAGGACGTGGAAATGCATTAATTATTAAACGTAACGGAACCATTAGCGAAGTAAATATAATTCCTCCAGGCGAAAACAAAAGCTGTTCATTTGAACGTATTTATTTTAGCCGTGGAAACGATAAAGACATTTACAAAGAGCGTAAGCAATTGGGATATTTATTGGCTAATAAAATTATGCAAGCAGTAAATAATGATTTTGAAAACACCGTTTTTAGTTTTATTCCAAATACTGCTGCTGTTTCGTTTTACGGAATGATAGACGGAATCAATGATTTATTAAATATTCATAAAATAGAACAAATAAAAAAAATTGGTTCTGAAATTAACGAAGCACAACTTAAAACCATTTTAGCAGTTCACCCTCGCAGGGAAAGAGTAGCTGTAAAAGATGCAAAACTGCGTACTTTTATTACCAACGATAATAACCGCGAAGACATGGTAGCTCACGTTTACGATGTTACTTATGGAATAGTAAAAAACCATGAAGACACGCTTGTAGTTATTGACGATTCAATTGTTCGTGGTACAACTTTAAAAACATCTATTCTTAGAATTTTAGATAGACTACATCCTAAAAAAATAATTATTGTTTCATCTGCTCCGCAAATTCGTTATCCTGATTGTTACGGAATAGACATGAGTAAGTTGAAAGATTTTGTTGCCTTTCAGGCAATGATTGCGCTGATTAAAGAACGTAAATTAGAAAACAAAATTGACGAAGTTTATAAAAAATGTAAAGCGCAGCAACATTTACCAAAAGAAGAAATGAAAAACTATTTGAAAAATTTATATTCATTGTTTACCGATGAAGAAATTTCTGCTCAAATATCTATTATAGTTACACCACCCGAAATTACGGCAAGTGTTCAAGTAATTTATCAAAGCATAGAAAACTTACATATTGCATGTCCAAACCATCATGGCGATTGGTATTTTAGTGGAAACTACCCAACTCCGGGAGGAAATAAAGTAGTGAATAAAGCATTTATGAATTATTACGAAGGCAGCGATGCCAGGGCTTATTAATTAATATTTAAACATAAAAAAAACTGCAATTGCAGTTTTTTTTATGTTTAAATATATTTGTCCAAGGTTGGTGTCCCCACCAATCCTTCTATAGTTAATAATTAGCGTTTGTATTTGAATTTCGTGCTTTAAAAATATTATTCTCTAATGTGGTTTACCACTCCATCATCATTGGGCTTTCCCCATTTTCTGTTAAAGTTTATATCCATTTTTTCATCTATTGCTTTGCAAATATCTTCATAGCTCATGCCATCGGAGGCAGCGGCGCCAAATAATAAAATAAAACAATCGGCAAATTCCATTCTTTTGTTTTCGCTATTGTTTTTCAAATCAGAAACTAGTTCTTCCATTTCCTCTGATAAATGAGCCATTTTTGATAAAGCAGTTGCTTTTTTAAATGTTTCATTTTGCCATTGAGTAATGCTTTCAAACTGTTCTTTTTTCATACTTTTTTTACCAAGCTTTGGATTCTGGAGTCCAAAATTCAACTCGAACACCAGCGCTTACAATGTTTTCCAAAATATCATCGCGCATGTTTTGTTCCAAACTATAAGTATAAATTCCAGTTTGTTTAAATTTTATACGAGGCTTGTATTGTAATTGGTAAGCGTGAATATCGCCTAAACCTTTTCCTTGCCATTTTCCTCTGTCATCGGCCAATATAAATTCTACTCTTTCTTTAGTAACAGTTTTATCGGGTAAAGTTTCATGAACCCACATAAATAAATTACTGTATTTGTAGTCACCATTGATACGCAAATTGATAAATACATTGCAATATTTATTGGTATCTTTTATGTTTAAATCAAAGTTAATTGGCGTTTTAAAATCCCATTTATATTCCGTAATTTCTTTGTTTTCATCAAAAATTGGCGCATTGCCGCAGGCTCCAAAACAAAATGAAACCAATATAAATACTAAAATTGAAAGAATATGTTTACTCCTTTTTATCATCTGGCTTTGGCAAATTAGGTTTGTTTCTATTGTTCCTATTTTTATTAAACTTAGGTTTATTATTTTGATGAGGGTTTACAATATTATTCTCCGAAGGCTTATTTTCATTAGCGTTCACATTAGCTTGTGGCGGCATTTGATTGGGATTTGCTGGTCTAGCATTTGGATTCGTGTTTACAGGCCTTGTTCCTTGGGCTTGTCTGTTCTGATTTGGATTATTTCCTTGCACCGCATTTGTGTTTGGTTTATTGTTTTTATTGCGGTTATTTTTATTGTTATTATTTCTTTTTTTATTATCGTCCAAACGAGTTAAACTATCCATTCCCATGTCGTTTTTAAAGTCAAGTTCTATTACTTTCTTTAATTCAACTTTCGGTTTAATTACTAATTCTGGTTTTATTCCATCTTTGTTTTGGCTAATGTATTCTTTGGCTTTTTCTACACTTAACTCTAACCAATCGCCATTTGCTTCGCCCATTGGCGCAAAAAATAAGATGCGTTTTAAAATATCAATTTTCACTTGCTTATAACGTAAGTCACCAGCAAATTCAATGATGTTATTGTCTTTTTCAGGAAAATCTTTTAACGATTCTTGGTACACATCTAACTCAAAGTTTAAGCAGCATTTTAATTTACCACATTGGCCCGAAAGTTTTAACTGATTAATAGATAAATTTTGGTAACGAGCAGCATTGATATGAACCATTTTAAAATCGGTAAGCCAAGTACTGCAGCAAAGTTCTCGTCCGCAACTACCAATGGCACCAAGCCTTCCCGCTTCTTGGCGGTAGCCAATTTGTTTCATTTCTACACGAACTTTAAACTCATCGGCCAGTTTTTTTATCAATTCTCTAAAATCAACCCTGTCTTCGGCCGTGTAATAAAAAATAGCTTTTCGTTTATCGCCTTGATATTCTACATCGCTTAATTTCATGTTTAAACCTAACTCTAAAGCATGAGTTCTGGCCTTAAACATGGTAGGAATTTCTAATTCTTTATTTTCCTTGTGCTTTGCAATATCAGTATCATTTGCCCTGCGAATAATTTTTCGAATATGGGTACTTTCGGGAGTTAAGCCAACTTTCTTTAATTGTAGTTTTACTAATTCTCCTTTTAAATTTACTTTACCAAAATCATAACCATTTTCTAATTCTACAATTACAAAATCGCCATTTGTTATATCCAAATTGTTATTCCTAAAGTACTCTTTTCTTGTACCTTTAAAACTTACTTCTACTACATCAAAAGGTTTGGTGTGAGGTGGCATTACCAAATCACTTAACCAATCGTATGTATTTAATTTATTGCAACCACCTGTGCTACAACCTCCGCTAGAGCAGCCACCTGTGCTACATCCTCCGCTTGAACATCCCATTTATTATTTATATATTTTAAATAATTGAACTTTAAAAAAAATTAGTTTTAGGGCATTATTTAATAAAAATAAAAACCCTGAATTATATTACAAATATTGCTATTAAAAACCTTATTTTTTAATAGTTGCTATTTGTAATTGTTTGCCAATATACATAGAAAGATTTAAATACATAATTTTTACACTTGCATTTCGCTCCACATGAAAAATTGCTTCGTCAATTGCGGTGGTTATCAATGCTAAATTATTTGGTGTAAAAACTACGCTGAACTGATTTAAAAAAGCCAATTCTTCCGGTGAATTTTTCCTTAATGAAGGATGACCAAATTTGTAAATAAATGCAGACCGGATCATTTGACTGCTGTAAGTTAAAAAACTTTTTACTTGCTCGCGACCAACCGTTGAAAGCTTTTCAATTAAAGCTGTTAACTCATCTGTTTGTCCTGCTTGCGAAGCTTTATTATAAGTAAATGACTTTCGCATCCATTCAATAAATAAGTTCAAATAATCGCCATGTTCAATGTTTATTAAACTTAATGCTAAGTTATAATTTCCACTTACTAACCTTGCTATTGCTTGCGCTTTATTGCTTTCTATTTGATGTTTTTGAATTAAATCATTGACTATATCTTCGTCTAAAACTTGCGGAACTTTTATTAATTGCGCCCTTGATAAAATAGTAGCTATTACTTTTTCACTGTCATTGGCCACTAAAATAATCAAAGTATTTTCAGGTGGTTCTTCCAACAGTTTTAAAATAATATTACCCTCTGTTTTCATGTATTCGGGCATCCAAATAATTAAAGTTTTAAACTTTGCTTCATATGCTTTTAGGCTTAATTTTCTGATGATATCTCTGCATTCTTCAGCCGTAATATTTCCTTGTTTATTACCAGCATTATCTAACTGACAAATCCAATCAAAATCGTTCATGTAAGGATTTTCGAGAAGTGCTTCTCTAAATTCCGACAATACATCAATGCTTAATTTGGTTGGTGAAATAGTAGGAAATGTAAAATGTAAATCGGGATGAATGTATTTTTGATATTTTACACAACTTGAACAAGTTCCACAACTATCCGTTTCTTGTTGATTTAAACAATTTACATATTGTGCATACGCAATGGCCAAAGCTAAATTTCCACTTCCTTCTGCTCCTAAAAACAGCTGAGCGTGGCTTATTCGCCCATCTCTAGTGGTTTGTATTAGTTTGTTTATTAAGGTTTTTTGACCAACAATATTTTTAAATTGCATATTGGCAAATAACTAAAAAATAATGATAAGAGCAAAGCACTTTTTTGGAAGAAAATAATTTTTAAAAACAGGTTTTCACACTCAAAATTTATGCGAATAATTAGGAATATAAATTTACCAAATTCATAAAAAATAATTTAATTGCTTTGCAAAAAATAAGCAATTATTATGATAGATTTAAGAAGCGATACAGTTACCAAACCAAGCCCAGAAATGCTTAACGCCATGATGGAGGCCAAAGTAGGTGATGATGTTTTTGGTGAAGATCCTACCATAAACGAATTGCAAAACTTTGCAGCCAATATGTTTGGAATGGAAGCAGCATTATTTTGTGCAAGTGGAACCATGACCAATCAAATTGCCATTAAATTGCATACACAACCCAGCGATGAAGTAATTTGTGATAAACTTTCGCATGTTTATTTATACGAAGGAGGCGGAATTGGCTATAATTCGGGATGTTCTACTCGCTTATTAGAAGGAAATTATGGACGATTTACGGCTGATCAAGTTCAAGAAAATATAAACGATAAAAACAATATTCATTTTCCAATAAGTAAATTAGTTTGCATTGAAAACACCGTAAATAAAGGGGGTGGTGTATGCTGGGACATTGATGAAATAATAAAAATTAAAGCTATTTGCCAAAATAACGAAATGGCTTTACACCTTGATGGCGCAAGACTATTTAATGCTTTGATTGCCAAAAACCAATCTGCTTTAAAATACGGACAATTATTTGATACCATTTCTATTTGTTTGAGCAAAGGATTAGGCGCTCCGGTAGGTTCATTGCTGCTTGGAAGTAAAAAAAATATTACCAAAGCCATCAGAATTAGAAAAATAATGGGAGGTGGAATGCGTCAAGCAGGATTTATAGCCGCTGCAGGTTTATATGCTTTGCAAAATAATATTGATAGGTTAACCATAGACCATGAACGAGCAAATATTTTAGCAAGTGTTTTGCAATCGTGCAACTTTGTAGAAAGTATTTATCCAGTTGAAACCAATATTGTAATATTTAAAATAAACCCAAATCAATTAAGCACCAATCATTTTATAGAATTTTTAAGAAACAATGAAATAAATGCGGTAAGTATGGGTAATAATTTGATTAGATTTGTGTTACATTTAAATATTTCAGCAACTGAATTTGAATTTTTAATAAATAAAATAAAACAAATAAACATTAACAACCCAATTCTTTGATTTTAAAAAACTATTTAGCATATTCGCCCTCCTTTATGAAAAAAACAATCCTTTTAATTACCATATTCTCCTTAGCATTTATTTATAGTGAAGCTCAAACTAGAAAAAAAGCTGTTGCTAAAGGTTATGATGCCATATATCCATTTATTAAGGGTAAGGCTAAAGTTTTAAAAAACGGAAAACTTGGTTTCATAAACATGGAAGGCGAAGAGTTTATTCCATGCAAATATGAAGAAATATTTCCTTTTGAAGGCGGCAGGGCAAAAGTACTTAGAGAAGCAAAATATGGTTTTATCAACGAGCAAGGAGAGGAAATAATTGAATGTAAATTTAGTTTTATTGGCCCTTTTAAAAACGGAAGAGCTGTAGTAAGATTGAATGGTAAACTTGAAATTATAGATACTGAAGGTACTGTAATTACCGAGGGCAATCATGGTGCTACACAGTAAATTTTATAATCCTCGTCACAAAACAGAAATATTCGATTAGTTTTTTTGCATCAATCAAAACAATAACTAATTTTGAACAATTAAAAAAAAGACAACTGCAAAGCAGTTTATACAATATAAAAATGAGTAATTTAAAGACAAAATTTGCTGAAAAAGCATTACCCTTAGCAGTAGAAATTAGAAACTTTGTAAAAGAAAACGGTGACGTTATATTAGCAAATTGTACCGTTGAAGATGTTTATCATGGACAAAAAGGTATCATTGGATTATTAACAGAAACTTCTTTATTGGATTCAAATGAAGGAATTCGTTTTAGAGGTTATACCATACCAGAATTAAGAGAATTATTACCAAAAGTTCCAGGCGGAACAGAGCCACTTCCTGAAGGATTGTTTTATTTAATGCTTATTGGTGAGTTACCAACTTACGAAGATGTATTAGATATTCAAGCAAATTGGGCAGCAAGAGCAAATGTTCCCGCTCACGTATTTGCTGCATTAGATGCGATGCCAATTACAACGCATCCTATGACTCAGTTTGCAATTGCAATCAATGCATTACAAACTGATTCAGTTTTTGCAAAAGCATATAAAGAAGGAATCAATAAAAAAGATTATTGGGATTATACCTACGAAGACGTTTGTACTTTATTAGCACGTATTCCTATAGTAGCAGCATACATTTATAGAAGAACATATAAAAATAGTGTACATATTGCATCAGATCCAAAATTAGATTGGGCAGGAAATTTTGCTCATATGTTAGGATATGATCAAAATGAATTTTACAAATTAATGCGTTTGTATTTGGTTATTCATGCTGACCACGAAGGTGGAAATGTATCGGCTCATACTACTCATTTGGTGGGCTCTACTTTAGCCGATCCTTATTTGAGCTTTGCAGCTTCTATGAACGGGCTTGCGGGTCCTTTACACGGATTAGCAAACCAAGAAGTAGTTCGTTGGATCAAAGACATGCAACAAGAAATTGGAGAAGATCCAAATGAAGAACAAATTGCATCTTATATTCAACAAACATTAACAAACGGAAAAGTTGTTCCAGGATATGGACATGCAGTATTGCGTAAAACTGATCCAAGATTTACAGCACAACAAGAATTTGCAAAAACTTATATGCCAGATGATAAATTGGTGAATATAGTTTGGAAAATATATAAAGTGGCTCCGCCAATATTAGAAAATACAGGGAAAATTAAGAATCCTTGGCCAAATGTAGATGCACATTCAGGTGCGTTATTATTACATTATGGATTTGCAGAATATGAATTCTACACTGTTTTATTTGGCGTAAGTAGAGCGTTAGGCGTAATGGCTTCATTACTTTGGGATAGGGCATTAGGATTACCTTTAGAAAGACCAAAATCGGTAACTTATGAATGGTTAAAAGCTACAGTAGCAGCTAAAAAATCAAATGTTTAAAATATCAAAAACAAAAAAAGCCTCATTCTAAATTTAGAATGAGGCTTTTTTTTTTAAAGTATCATGGAAATTAGTTTTCGTTTCTATTTCTAATAGCTAAAGGGAAAGCTAATTTAGGAATAAAGTTAGTTAAAGTAGCTACAAGTGAGTACATGTAATTATAAACCGAAAGGCTTACATATAAAACAGCTAAACCCGCAATTACATTCACAAATGAACTTGCAACAATAACAATATCTGATGCATACCAAATAAAATCATTTCCAAAAGATTGAGTTGCAGTTAATTTAAATGCTGTAAATGATTGTAAAGCATTAGCTATTACTTCCAGTCTAAGCGAAACTAAAATATTAGATAAGGTATTAATTGGAAAAGCATATAAACTACCTAAAATTTCTAATGAAGGATTGCTGGAAGAAGATAAAAGTAAATCAGTGTCTAACAAAAAACATAATGATAAATTTACTGAGTAAATAATTCCAAGAACTGCCATTACTTCGCCAAAAATTCTAATGTTAGTAGTAACAAATTCTTTAAAAATAAACTCAATCATTCCATGATGTGAACCACCAAGAGTTTCTCCTTTTGATTTAATAATGTGTGCAATTGGAAAAGCAGAATAAGCCATTAAAATCAATGTAACTACACTTCCTATTTTACCAATAAGGGTAACTGCGGGATTTCCAAAATGTGCTAAAGCTGCATTTAATACACCCCATTCCATTGTTAGAAATACAACCAAAGCTGCAACCTGATAAATTAATTTAACATAACTGCGAATTCCTTCTTGTGAATCAAAAGAATCAATTGTTGAATTCAATTTTGCATTTAATACTTTTTGATTCACCATTTGGGGAAAATCAATAATTTGATTAAAAATTTGTTTCATGGTTTGTTTTTTTTAAGTTTTCTTACTCTTATGGCTTTTCAGATATCGCCCCGTTTTTGAAGAGTTCTCTGGACTACTCTTTTATTTTATTTGAGGTAAAAATATTTTATTGTTAAATGATTAATATTATTTTGTTAACACAAATCTATTTTTTTTGATAAATAAAATACATGAACATGAATTAACTTGTACACTAAATTGTAATTTTAATCAGAAAAAAGAGGGCGTATTAAAAATTTAAGGGGCTAATTATCATTTATTTAATTATCTTCATTATAAATAATTAAATAAAATTTGAAAGAAATTCATGAGTATTTAATAGGGTTTACCCTATTAAATACTCATGAATTTTAATGAAAAAAGATATTTTAAAAAGAAAAAGAAAAAGAATGAAATTAAAATTTAAAATGTTAACAATTCTTAAGTTTTAATAGTCTATGTAGCTAAAATTTAAAAAAATACGAGGAATTGATTCTGAAAATAAATATCAAAGCTAATAAACTACTTTAGTTAAAAACAAACCATGAGCGGGAACAGACATTCCGGCTTCTGAACGGTTTTTACTAGCTATTATTTCCTCTAATTGGGTTAAGTTAATATTTTGCAGGCCAACTTGAATTAAGGTTCCTACAATGGCTCTAACCATGTTTCTAAGAAATCGATTTGCCTTAATGGTAAAAACCAATAATTCACCCTCTTGTTTCCAATAAGCTTCCATCAAATTGCAGTTAAAATTATTTACTTGCGTGTGAACTTTACTAAAACATTCAAAATTGGTATGAGTTAAAAGCAGTTGGCAAGCTTGGTTCATTAAATCAATATCGACAGCAGTTGGATTATACCAAGAAAATTCATTAAGAAAAGGATTTGGTAATGTAGTAATTACGTATTCATATTCACGCCATTTAGCATCAAAGCGAGCGTTAAATGAATCATGAATTGGCATTATATTTTTAATCGCAATATCTTTAGATGTAATTCTATTTAATTTATAAACTAAATTAGGAGTATCTAATAATTCATGAAAGTCAAAATGTGCAAAAAACTGTTTGGCATGAACACCAGTATCTGTTCTACCACAGCCAAGCGTTTCAATAGGGTTTTTTAGTAAAATAAACAATTTTTCTTCTAATTCTTGTTGAACCGTTCTAGCATTTAATTGCTTTTGCCATCCATGAAAATTAGTGCCATTATAGGCTAATTCAATAATATACCTCATTGTTTAATTACGATTCTATATACATAAACAAACCCCAAAAGACTTAAGTCTTTTGGGGTTTGAATAATTTAGTTATTAATAAAATTTATTGTTTAACCAATGATTTAACAATCATTTCGTCACCAATTTGAACTTTAACAATATAAGTACCAGCAGCAGTAAAATTATTTGAAGTTAATTCAAATTCATGTTTTCCGCTAGCTACATTATTATGAGTTGTAGTAGAAATAACTCTTCCTAATATATCTGTAATAGTTATAGTAATATCTTCAGTTTTAGTTAAACTCAAACCTATTACTGTGTTATTAGCAAAAGGATTAGGGTAAGC
>JBIILW010000338.1:0-2714 GCA_044338265.1 Bacteroidia bacterium
TCAAATGTTTGTAATTATCATCATTATATAAATTACCTAAAAGAGTAGAAATATTGGGTTTAAAAAATCCGTTACCCAATACAATTAAAAATAAAGAAATATAAAAATACTGTGTTCCGGGAATGGCTAATCCTAAGTAACCTAAACCCATTAAAATTCCACCAATGAAAATAGATTTGCTATAACCTAAAATTCTATCGGCTAATAAACCGCCTAAAAAAGGAGTCAAAAATACAAATGCAATGAAAGTTCCATAAATATCGGCAGCATCTTTTCTGTCCATTCCAAGTCCGCCTTTTTCCATTGAACTTGTTAAATATAATTGGAAAATTCCAATCATTAAATAGTAGCCAAAGCGTTCCCACATTTCGG
The DNA here is from genome assembly GCA_044338265.1 of Bacteroidia bacterium. Taxonomy (GTDB): domain Bacteria; phylum Bacteroidota; class Bacteroidia; order UKL13-3; family UKL13-3; genus JAAFJM01. Next base: position 373 of record JBIILW010000338.1, read on the forward strand.
TAAAGAACAAGAATGGTAAGCCTAAAGGATGTTTTTTATTCATATTGAGTATTGAAAAATATTTCAAAAAATAAGTCTTACAAAAAAATTTGTAAGACTTATTCGTTCATTAAATTAATTAATTAAAAATTTGTTTACTTATGAAATACCATGCATCATGGTTAATAATTTTTTACTTAAAAAGAATAAAATTACTGCTGCAATTCCTGCCATAAATACAAATAACATGAAGAAAGTGTACAGGCTATTTATTTTATAACCTATAAACGATTTTTCTTTAATTACTGAATTAGCAAAAATATTTTTTACCACTTCCGCCTTAACTGTTTTATCTTTTATTGATTCTAAATTTATTAAATCAATACTGATAAAATCAGCACCATTAATGGTTTCTTTTTTATCTAATTTTTCACAAACAACTATATTTTTCAAGGTTTGTTCGTTTTGTACAGCGGCCACCGAAAGCATGGTTTCAGGATAATATGAACTTAAAGTTCCTGCAAATTTATTAGCAGAAGCAGTTGATAAAAACCAAACACCCATTAGTAATGAAGCAAATTTTACAGGTGCTAATTTATTTACCATGGATAAACCAATTGGCGAAAGACATAATTCACCAAAAGTATGGATTAAATAAAGGCTCAATAACCACATCATATTTACTTTTGCCGAAGGCTCAATTCCTTTTACACCAATGGCAATTACTGCATAACCAGCTGCTAATAATAACAAACCAATTGATTGTTTATAAGGAGAAGCGGGCTCCATACCTTTATTGCCTAAAGCAGTCCATAATATGGAAAAAATTGGTGCGAAAATTACAATTGCAATTGCATTTACCGATTGGAAAGCACTCGCAGGGATGGATTGAATATTCATGCCTTCAGGAGCAATTCCGCTAATTAAATATACCAATGAACCAATTGCAGCAGCAATAATAATAAGAATTAATTCTCTTACACCTTTTTGTTCGTTCATCATTTTGGTAAATACTTTAAATCCTAAAAATCCAAGTAAGAAAATAATAACTGAATAAATAATGGTTATTGTACTTTTTGAAAACATTAAACCTACTTCTCTATTGGTTTGTTCATCAGCAAAGAAGGTCAGTGATGCACCTGCTTGTTCGAATGCAGCCCAGAAAAATATTACGAAAAATGCAACAATATAAATAACCCAAATGCGTTCTTTTTCAACTTTTGTTAAGCTTTTATCAGAAATAATAAAACCAGGAGCGGCTATAGAAAGTGAGAATATAAATGAGCCAATTACACCTTGACCTAAAATATAAAACAATGCGAATAAACCTATTTCAATTCCTAACCAAGTTAGTACTTGTTTTTGGGTAAAATCAGATTTCACTTCTTCAGCACTTGCTGTAACGTCAATATCTCTGCTTACATTTGGTTTATCGCCAATTGCTTTTCCTTCTGGACTAACTAAGTAGTGACTTTTTAACCAAACAAATATTAAAGTACTTACCATCATTCCAATTGAAGCTGCTAAAAAGCCCCATTTAAAATCGGCTGGATCACCAGTATTTCCTAATCCACCGCAGATTAATGGTGATAAAAATGCGCCTAAATTTATACCCATATAAAAAATGGTAAATGCAGAGTCAATTCTTTTATCGCCTTTTACATATAGTTGACCAACCATGGTTGAAATATTTGGTTTAAAAAAACCATTTCCAAAAATTAACATCCCTAATCCACCAATCATTAATACAGTGGCAAATTCAACTTGAGTATAAAAAGAACCGCTTAAAAACATACAGAATTGGCCAATGGCCATCATGATTCCACCAATAACAATTGATTTTCTATTTCCCCAATACCTATCAGCCATGTAACCTCCCAAAAGTGGAGTTAAATATACAAGGCCTGTATAGCTTCCGTAAATATCAGAGCTAAGCGCTTTGTCGAACAAAAGTGCTTTAGTTAAAAATAAAATAAAAATTGCTCTCATTCCATAGTAACTGAAACGCTCAAACATTTCTGTAATAAATAGCAAATACAATCCTTTTGGATGTCCGGTAGATGAATTACTCATAGTTTTAATAATTGATTTTTTAGTTTTTATATGTCTGCAATATATAAATGCATTGATAAAATCCAATTTTTTGTGAAAACAATTTACTAAAATTGCAGCCAATGAAGAAATTAATAATCATTACAAGCCTCCTCACAGGATTAACTGGTTTATCATCGTGCGATGTTTTAAACGAAGTTGCAAAGCAACAAGGAATAAAAATACCTACTAACATTCCTACCAATAATCCTTTGTCAAATGAGGAGATCATTAAAGGTTTGAAAAATGCCTTGAATGTGGGAATTGATAGT
>JBIILW010000339.1:0-2703 GCA_044338265.1 Bacteroidia bacterium
CAAATACACAAGGAGTTTTAGCCTCATTCATTTTAAAAGGTACAGAAACCCCTTTGTTTATTAAAGGCTATTATGGATTGGGCTATTCTAAATCAGGAGCTATTAGTGCTTATAACACATTAGAATCAGTATCTACAGTAGCATCCACCTCAAGTCTTGGCAGTATTTTAGGAATTGGAATTGGTTTTTACGTTCCAATTTCAAACAAATGGTTCATTGAATTGGAAGGTGATTATATTTCTAGTAATGTAAGACCTAAAAATATAATTTATAAAGATAATAATTCTAACTATTTTGAAAATTGGGGTGATATTTCCTACAATCAAACTGTTTTTAACATCAATGTGGGTGTGGGTATTTTTTTATTCAACGACTAAATACAAATATATAATTGACATATTATTTTTAGCCTTATAATTTATAATTATATTCGCAGCATGATGTCAAAACACTTAATAGCTCCTTCCATTCTTTCAGCCAATTTTGCGCAGCTTGGATCCGATATTGAAATGATCAATAAAAGTGAAGCCGATTGGTTTCACGTAGATATTATGGATGGCGTTTTTGTTCCCAATATTTCATTTGGTTTTCCAATCATGAAATCTTTACAAAAGCTAGCAACCAAAACTTTAGATGTTCATTTAATGATTGTTCAACCTGAACGTTATATCAATGATTTTAAAGATACAGGAGCCAATATTCTTTCAGTTCATTACGAAGCTTGTACACATTTACACAGAACCATTCACGCCATTCAAGAAGCAGGAATGAAGGCCGGTGTGGCTATTAATCCTCATACTTCTATTGATTTATTAAAAGATGTAATTGCTGATATAGATTTGGTATGTATGATGAGTGTGAATCCTGGTTTTGGAGGACAAAAATTCATTGAAAATACCTATCAAAAATGTACTGATTTGAAAAATTTAATTCTTCAAAAAAACAGTCATTGCTTAATAGAAATTGATGGTGGTGTAAATGAAATTACCGCTCCCAAATTATTAGCTGCTGGTGCAAATGTATTGGTAGCTGGAAATTATGTATTTTCATCAAAAAATCCTGTTGAAACAATAGCAAGCTTAAAAGCTTTGCAATAAAATTGATAGAAATAATTGTTCTTCAAAAAACTTTTGTAATTTCACCCAATAATATTTCCCTAAAAATGAATAAACTTCCTATCATTGGTATAACCATTGGCGATTTAAATTCAATTGCTCCAGAAGTAGTAATAAAAACTTTAAGCGACCCTAGAATTTGCGAATATTGTATTCCTGTTATTTATGCTTCCCCAAAAGTAATTGGCTTTTGGAAAAAGTTAGTGGGCATGCCCGATTTTTTTGTAAATATTATTAGAAATGTAGAACAAGCACACACCAAAAAAGTAAATTTGGTTACTTGTTGGGAAGAAGAAGTTGAAATAAAAATTGGGGAGGCCAATGAAAATGGTGGCAAGTATGCTTTTAAAAGTTTAGAAATTGCAACACGTGATTTAAAAGACGGAAAAATTGACGGTTTAGTAACCGCTCCATTGAATAAAAATTTAGTGAATAGCGAATTACTGCCATTTAAAGGACATACAGAATACTTAGCACATGAGTTAAATAGCCATAATTATTTGATGTTTTTAGTGAGCGAAAACCTAAAAATTGGTTTAGTAACAGGCCATGTTCCTATCAAAGAAGTGGCAGCAAAATTAACTACCGAAAATATTTTAAAGAAAATAAAAACAATGAATGAGTCGTTGAAAAACGATTTCAATTGTCCAAAACCAAAAATAGCTGTATTAGGCTTAAATCCTCATGCTGGCGATAATGGTTTAATTGGGAATGAAGAAAAAACTATCATAATTCCAGCGGTTACCGCAGCACAAGCAGAAGGCATTACCGCTATTGGCCCTTATCCAGCAGATGGTTTTTTTGGATCAAAACAGTATGAAAAATTTGATGGCGTTTTAGCCATGTATCACGATCAAGGTTTGATTCCTTTTAAATCGATTGCATTCAGTGACGGTGTAAATTACACAGCCGGACTTAAAATGGTAAGAACATCGCCCGACCATGGAACTGCATACGATATTGCTGGTAAAAACAAAGCTGATGAAAGTAGCATGAGAAATGCACTTTACCTGGCTTTAGATATTATTGCTAGAAGAACCGATAACGCAATTTTAAAAGCAAACCCCTTAGCATTTCAACAGTTTAAACGTGAACGTTTTAGAATGGATTTTTAAACATTTTAAAACAATATTACATGATAACAGTTATTTTATAAAAAGAATAAATTGTTCATATTGCAAAACTTTTAAACAAACTAATGGCTAAAATTAAATTTGATAATAAAAATCCTGAATTTTTCAATGTATTAAAGGATAGAGTTCATGAATATTTTGAAACAAAAAATATAAAACAAACTGGAAATTATAAGTTGTTTACAAAAACAGCAATCCTTTTTTCTATACTAATTGCTTGTTATACCATTTTAGTGTTTTTTACTCCAGCATCTAATTTGTTGAGCGTTGCTATTTGCATTCTATTAGGAATCAATTTTGCATCTATTGGTTTTAACATTATGCACGACGGTGCACATGGCAGTTATTCTACTAAAAAATGGGTCAATGAAATCATGAGTTTATCACTTAATGTGTTAGGCGGAAGTAGTTATATGTGGAAATTAAAACACAATATTAACCACCATTCATATACT
>JBIILW010000046.1:0-10053 GCA_044338265.1 Bacteroidia bacterium
CGTCATCATGAGCGAAGTCGAAGGATCTCATCACTAATAACTAAAAAAAGCTTGATTATTTTAAAAATAATCAAGCTTTTTTTTAGTTTATATTTTGTGAAATCTACATTGCAAATTCTTTGGCTGATATATATCTTTCGGCATCTAAAGCGGCCATACAACCACTGCCAGCGGCAGTAACTGCCTGACGATAAATTTTATCTTGCGCATCGCCACAAGCAAATACACCTTCTATTTTGGTTTTACTGGTTCCTGGCGTAGTAATTAAATAACCAGTTTCGTCCATTTCTAAATAATCTTTAAAAATATCAGTATTGGGTTTGTGACCAATGGCCACAAAGAAACCTCCAATTGGAATGGTAAGCATTTCGTTTGTTTTATTATTTTTTATCCTAACCGCTTCCACTTTACTTTCTCCAATAATTTCATCGGTTTCTGAATCAAAATGAATTTCAATATTTGGTGTATTCATTACACGGTGTTGCATGGCTTTTGAAGCTCTAAATTCACTTTTACGAACAATCATGTATACTTTACTACAAATTTTAGCCAAATAAGTTGCTTCTTCACAAGCAGTATCGCCCGCTCCTACTATGGCCACATCTTTACCTCTAAAAAAGAAACCATCGCAAACAGCACAAGCCGAAACACCATGACCGTTTAATTTAGTTTCGCTTGGAATGCCTAACCATTTTGCGCTAGCACCCGTAGAAATTAAAACAGTATCAGCTAAAATATCTTTATTTTCGTCTACTTGAATTTTATATGGAGGTTTACCACTAAAATCTACTTTAGTTACCATGCCATAACGAACATCAGTTCCTAAACGTTCGGCTTGTTTTCTAAAATTTTCCATCATTTCAGGTCCCATAATTCCATCGGGATAACCTGGATAATTTTCCACATCGGTAGTAATCGTTAATTGACCGCCAGGCTGAGGACCAGTGTACATGACTGGTTTTAAATCGGCACGAGCTGCATAAATGGCGGCAGTGTAACCAGCAGGCCCGCTCCCAATAATTAAGCAATGAATATGTTCTATTTGTTCTGACATTTTTTTATATTTAAGATTTCAATTTTAGTGCTAATTACTTATTTATTATAAACAAAAATGCCACAATTTGAAAAATTCATTGATAATTATAATCACATAAAAAAAGCCTGTAATATAAATTACAAGCTTTAAATATGTACCCGGAGCCGGAGTCGAACCGGCACGATTGCTCGCTAGTGTTTGAGACTAGTGCGTCTACCAATTCCGCCATCCGGGCAGTTAATAGGGCTGCAATGATAGTAAAAAAAACGTTTTGTAAAAATAATTATCCAAATAATTTTGATTGAAAATGCAATGGCATTGCATACAGCATTTTATACAACTGAAAATTGTCATAAAAAAATTACCTGCTATTATATGTGCCTATTCTAAAATAATATGGTACTTTCGCACAATAATAAAAATTTAAAGATTTAATGGAATTAAAAGATATTGTAGCAGTATCAGGCCAAAGTGGATTACACAAAATTATTGGCCGTACAAAAAACGGATTGATTTTAGAAACAATTGGTGCTAATAAAAAATTTGCAACTGGTTACCAAGACAGAGTAAGTATATTGGAAGACATTAGCATGTATGCATTAGATGGCGATATTAAATTATCGGAAATTCTACAAAAAGCTCATGCAGCGGGAAATGTACCAACTGCAAAAGATGATGCAAAATTACAACGTAAATTTTTGGTTGATTTAATTCAATTAGACAGTGAAAGAGTATATGATAGCGATATCAAAAAGTTTTTTACTTGGTACAATGCCTTAATTGGAATTGTTGATTTTGCAAATTTGGTAACAGCTGAAAAAGAAGAAAATTCTGATTCAGATGAAAAGGAAGAATCAGAAAATAAAGAGGAGAAACCTAAAAAAGTAGCTGCTAAAAAAACTGCTACTCCAAAAACCATCGCTCCTAAAAATACCGCTCCAAAAACAAATAGCAAAGGTGCTGGAGCTTCAAAAACTACTTACAGATCAAAAACGGTTTAATAATTATAAATTGAAATGATAAAAAATCCATTTACGAATTAGTAAATGGATTTTTTAGTGAAAAGATTTTTATAGTTATCAAATTCATTTAGCATAAAATATAAATATTATTTATTTAATAAAATTGATAATATTGCCAATCAAAAAATAAAACAAACAAACTAATAATCAATGGAATTATATTTAGATTCAGCCAATCTGAAAGAGATTGAAGAAGCCTTTAAATTAGGGTTTTTGAATGGTTTAACTACCACTCCAACATTTATGCAACGTGAAGGTATTACCGACATAGATGGCATGATTGTAAAACTGTCGAAAATTGTTCCAGTACTTCAAATTGAAGCATTGGGCGATACTGCAGAAGATATTTTAAAAGAAGCACAACGCCAATTAGATTTAGGCTTAGATATTAAAAAAACTGTTTTCAAAATTCCTGTTTCATTAGAAGGTGTTCGTGCTTGCCGCATGTTACGCAATGAAGGAATGTTGGTAAATGTACATTTGGTTTATACCTTACAACAAGCTTATATGGCCATGCAAGCTGGCGCAACTTATGTTTGTCCATTAGTTGGTCGTTTGCAAGACCAAGGGCATGATGCTTTAGATTTAGTAGCACAAATAATTGATGCCGTTGATCATTATGGTTATGATACCAAAGTAATGTTCTCATCTGTTAGAACGATGGAGCATATTAGAAATGCCCTAAACTTAGGCGTTCACACCATTACTGTTCCTTTAAAAATAATGAAGCAGTTAACTGAAAATCATTTTACAACGGTTGGAACAGACCAATTTATTCAAGATACGCGTTTAATGACGGTAAAAGTGAAAGAGGCTTTGAATGGTGTAAATCCTATAGTTTCTGCTGATACTAATTTAGCTGAAGCCATTGTAAAAATGACTGAATATGGTTTTGGTGCTATTACCATTACTAATGCTGACGGTAGTTTAAAAGGTGTTTTCACAGACGGTGATTTGCGTAGAAAATTAATTTCTGATGGTAGAGATGTTTTAAGTAAAACTATGGGTGATTTTACATACAACCAATCAATCGCTATTGAGTCTGATTCATTATTAAATGTAGCTGCGGGTTTATTTAAATCAACAAAAGTAGATACTATTTTGGTTACTGAAAATGGCAAGCCAATTGGCATGTTAGATATTCAAGATTTAGAAGCATAATTCTATATTTATTTCACAAAAAAGGCGTTTGTTTTAAATAACAAACGCCTTTTTTGTTTTGGGTATTTTCGTTTTTCATTTTGCAAAATAGCAGTAATAATGAAGTTATGTTTGTTATTTTGTTTGTTACATTGCATGCTCATTATCAATTTTATATTCGTCTTTTTATTGGCGAGTTCCGTGGGAACGAAATATTTATAGCAACGGGTTTTAACCCGTTGAAAAAATTAAGGCAACCATAATAAGAAAACCCTAAAATATTTGCGCTAGGCCTCCAGCTTTACGCAAATATTTTGGGGTTTTCTTCCTATTTTTCAAATATATTACCACCAGTTTCACTGGTGGCTATTGATATTAAACTCCTTTGGAGTTTTTTGTGATTTATAATTTTAACGCTGTAGCGATTATCAGTAGATATGTCTTTTAATTAAGTAATTTACGTTTCGTCCAATAGCTATCGGACAAGCTCAATGTCCGTCAAACCGAAAGCTATAAGTAGAAGTGTTTTTTTACAAACCAAAAATCTACCAAGCTTGTTCACCAATTAAAGGCACAAATTTGAAATTTTCTAAAGTTATTTCCTCAAAAGTAGTTGCCGATGTTTTAACAATGCTGTGCATTTTTTGAATTTTACTATCGCCAATAGGAATAATTAAAATACCTCCAATTTTTAGTTGACTGATTAAAGAATCGGGTAAAACTGGCGCTCCAGCCGTAACAATAATTTTATCGTAAGGTGCTGCTTCAATATAGCCTTTGCTTCCATCGCCCAAAATGCACGTTGCTTTATATCCAAATTTAGAAATTCTTATATGTGCTTTTTTAAACAATTCTTCTTGCCTTTCAATGGTAAATAAATTTACTCCCAACTCTAATAAAATAATGGATTGATAAGCAGAACCAGTTCCCACTTCTAATACTTTATCGCCTGGTTCTATTTGTAAAAGTTGCGTTTGGTAAGCTACGGTATAAGGCTGACTAATGGTTTGACCCGCATCTATTTTAAAAGCTTTGTCTTGGTAAGCATGTGATCTAAATTCCGATTGAATAAAGAAATGGCGTGGAATTTTTAACATGGCCTCTAATACCTTTTCGTCTACTATTCCTTTGGTTCGCAGTTCTTGTATTAATCGCTTTCGGGCGCCTCTATCTTTAAAAGTATCTTCCATTATTGCTTTGCAAAATAAGGAAGCAATTGATAATGGCATTTACTTATTTTAAAATAAAAACATTTGGAGTGTGAACATTTCAAACTACTATACACAAACAGCCTAATTTGCATAAAGTGTTCAATTTAGAGGTTTAAAACAATGTCGCTGTTTACAGTTTGAAGACGCAAATACAATTATCAACGCCATTTGCCCTTAATTTTGTTTTTGGTTTAAATAATCAAATTATCAAACTTAATCAGATTAACAATGATTCAAATTGGCATAGCAGGAGCTAACGAACTTAGTAAAAAACATATTGAAAAGATTTTAGAAATAAAAGATTTCAGATTGGTTGGTTTTTACGACCACGATGAGCAAAGTAGCGAATATATTAGCAATACTTTTGGTCTGAAAAAATTTGACTCTTATGCTGATTTATTAGCAAATACACAAGCCATTGATATACTTTCACCAGTTGGCACGCATTATAAATATGCACTAAAAGCCATAGAAAGTTGCCGTCACGTTTTTATAGATAAAGTACTGAGCGAAAATTTAGATGAAGCCAAAGAATTAGCAAACCTTGCTTACGAAGCAAACATTCAATTACATGTGAGTAGGTATGAAAGATTTCATCCTAACTTCCAATTACTAAAAAAACTTTTAAATAATCCATTATACATTGAGTCTTCAAAATTTGACCAACATGTAATTAATCTTTCACCCGAAGATTTAGTTTTTGATTTATTGTTAAATGAATTAGAATTGGTACTAAATATAGTAAAAGCTAACGTATTAAAAGTTAGAACCACTGCTGCATGCATGCACAGTGACACAGTCGATTTTATAAATGTTCGCTTAGAGTTTGACAATGGTTGTGTATATAATATGGTGGGTGGAAGTTTTAAATCGGAACAACGAAATAAAATCAGGTTTTTCCAGAAAAATAAAACTTACGGATTTGATTTAACAAATTTCAGAATTTCATTACTTAATTCAAGCGATGAAATAAATGAAGCGCAAGAAGAACAAATTTTAAGGAATTCCGGTAAAAATACCAACGAAATGATTAAACGTGAGTTGGAACATTTTGCTCAGAATATAACTCATCAATCATTGCGATTACGCACCTATTACGATAATTATCAAGCCATAGAAGTGGCTCATAGAATTATAGCAGATTTACAAAAACAGAAGCGTTAGTTAAGGTTTTAAGCAACTTATTGGTATAAACATTTGACAATGATATTAATTAAGTAAAATTAGCTTTTCACTTTAGGCTTTTTAAGGTTTTATAGTACATTTGCCCATATATGTTTAAGTTTCAAAAACATCATTTTATATTATTGCTGTTGCTATTAGCAATGGCTTGTTCTGTTGAAAAATCAACCATTCCTTCCTATATTTACGTGAAAGAATTTAAATTAAACACTAATTTATTAACTCAAGGTGATACAAGTGAAGACATTGTAGATGTGTGGTTATTTCAAAACAATGAATTTAAAGGCTCATTTGGCTTGCCAACATATATTCCAATAACCGAAAAAGACAAGCATAATATTAAATTAAGGGCAGGTGTTAAACGTAGTGGACAAGATGACCAACGTTTATTATATCCAATTTTTACTGATTATGACACCATATTACCTTTAAATGATTTGGGCAGTGATACCATTTCTCCAACAGTTTCTTATTTGCCAAATTGCAAGTTTCCATTGATACAAGATTTTGATGGGAATTCAAGTTTTTTTACCATTAATAATCCTAAAAACGGCGACAGTATTGCCAAGGTAAATGACATAGATGCATGGAAAATAAATAATAACAGTGCAAAATTTATATTGGCGGATTCTACTTATCAATTATTTTATGTTTCTAAAGAATTAAGTAATTTACCTGCTAATAATATTCCTATTTATTTAGAAGTAGATTACAAATGTAATGGCGCTTTTTCCATTGGTATCAATCCAATTTATAATAATGGAAAAGAGTCTAAAGGCACATCTGTATATATAGCAAATTCAACCAATGGAAAGTGGAGGAAATTATACTTAGATTTGGCCTTAGACATTGGAACTGAAATTGCTAAAAATGGTAATGGAACAAAATTTCAAATCTATTTTGAAGTGCAAAAAAGTGGAGAACCTTTAATAGATAATACCCATTTATTTCTTGACAATATTAAATTAGTACATTTTTGAAACGTAACAGAAAAATATATTTAGTTATTCTAATTGTTTTAGATGCATTAGCAGCTGCAATAGCTTGGTCTATGTTTTTTGCTTACAGAAAACTGTTTATAGAAACTGCTTTGTATGGAAAAATGAATGTGGTTTTAGATAAAAACTTTTATTTAGGATTAATTTATGTTCCATTATTCTGGGTGTTTCTGTATTTTTTAGCGGGAAATTACAAAGACGTTTGGCGGAAATCACGTTTAAAAGAAGTTTCAAAAACATTCAGCATTGCTATCTTAGGTGTAATACTTTTATTTTTTGCCTTATTATTAGACGATGCGGTGGTAAATTATCAAGTATATTACACAACTACATTTGTTTTATTTATTCTTCATTTTTCATTAACAGTTACAGAACGATTAATTTTCGCATCATATATCATCAAGAAACTCAGAAAAAAAATTCTTGGTTTCAATACGCTTGTGATTGGAAATAATGAAAAAACTTTGGCTTTAGTTAAGGAATTAAATGAAAAAACAAACGCACAAGGATTTTTAATTAAAGGTTATGTTGGCATTGACGAAAGCATTATTGACGATCATAAACTACTCAATAGCTTGCCCTTTTTAGGATATTATAAAGATTTATCGAAGTTAATATCACAACTTGAAATAGAAGAAATAATCATTGGCGTAGAAAGTAATAACCACCAAGAACTTAATTTTATTACTGATTTATTAGAAGATGAAAACGTGGTTTTACGCATTATTCCTGACACTTACGACATGCGTAGCGGTTCTGTAAAACTAGAAAACGTAGTAGGAACGGCACTCATTGAAATTAATCAAGATGTAATGCCACAGTGGCAAAAATTTATAAAACGCGGAATGGATATTGGCATTTCAGTTTTAGTTTTATTCATCCTCTCCCCTATTTTTATATTAGTAGCTATTGGTGTAAAAATGAGCAGTCCTGGTACTATTTTATTTAAGCAAATTAGAATTGGTTATAAAGGCAAACCTTTTCATATATTAAAGTATAGAAGCATGTATAACAATGCCGAACAAGAAGGCCCTGCACTTTCAAGTACCACCGATGCTAGACGTACACCTTTTGGCGTTTTTATTCGTAAATATAGATTGGATGAAATACCTCAATTTTACAATGTTTTGATTGGTGAAATGAGTTTGGTAGGACCAAGACCAGAAAGAAAATTTTTTATTGATCAAATAGTAAAAATAGCTCCGCATTACAAACATTTACAACGCGTAAAACCAGGAATTTCAAGTTGGGGAATGGTAAAATATGGATATGCTGAAAATATTGAACAAATGGTGGAACGTCTTCAATTTGATATTCTTTACATTGAGAATCGTTCTATTGCCATTGATTTTAGAATACTCATTTACACCGCGCTCATCATCATTCAAGGTAGAGGAAAATAACATTTCGGATTCATTTAATAGTTCTTATTAGCATACACATTCAATAAAATTGTTTACTAATAAATAAAAAACAAACCTTTTTCGTTAATACATTTGTTAGCAAACTAAAATTCAATCTTTTTATTTATACATATTACCATATGCAACAGAATCAAGCATACTATTTACAACATGAAAACAATCATCACAATTGGTTTGGGCTAGCTGGGACTATTTTTATTCATGGAATTATATTTTTATTATTATACTTTTTTGTACTTACCCCACCTAATCCACCTTGGGCCGATGGAGGAACTTCCATGATTTTAGGTGAAGAGAATATGGGTGGACCCAGTGAAACGCCTGTTGAAAACCCACAACCAAACGAAACATATACTGAAATTAAAAGTGAACCTGCTCCTGAAGAATTAAGCCAAAGCACTGATGACGTAGATGTTATAGCCAAAAAAGCAGATGACAAAAAAGTGGCAAAACCAATTATTACACCACCCATTGAAAGACCAAAAGATGAAATAGTACTTCCTAGAAAAGCCGATGCACATTCATTATTTAGAAAGAAATCAAATTCAGGCGATGACGGTGGGCATGGAAGTGGAACAGAACCTGGAAATGAAGGAAACCCTGATGGAAAACCTGACGGAGTAATTGGTGGAACAGGAACTGGAAATGAAGGTATTGGAACTGGTTCTGGACCTGATGGTGGTGGAGTAAAATATAGCTTAACAGGAAGAAGAGTTGCTAAAAAACCAAATATTTCTGCTAACTCCAAAGATGTTGGAATAGTGGTTGTAAATATTACGGTTGATAGAGCCGGAAATGTAATAAAAGCAGAGCCTGGCGCTAGAGGAACTACTACATTGAATGGTGATAAATTACGCGAAGCCTGAGGAACAATATGGAACCATGACGGTAAGTTTTACCTTTGAATAATTAAAAATAAAATTATTCAAGACAAGTTTTTATGAAAGCATATAACCCAAAAGATTGGACAAAATTAATTTTTCATTTCCACAAATCAGATTCTATAAGATTATTGCTACCTGCAATTATAGTTTTAGCAATATACTCTGCTATACTTTGTTATATTGATGTAGAGCTACAACTTATTAAATTTAGAAGTACTACTGTTTTACATTCATTACTAGGATTTGTACTTTCCTTATTATTAGTTTTTAGAACAAATACAGCTTATGAACGTTGGTGGGAAGGACGAAAACTTTGGGGAGAATTAGTTAATTCAAGCAGGAGCTTCATGCTAAAAATGAATGCTTTTTTGCCAGAAAATGATAAGGAAATGAAAAATAATTTCCGCATTTTAATTAGTAATTTTCCATTAGCACTGAAAGAACATTTAAGAAATGGATTAAAACCAGCATTGCTGGAAGAGCACCCCAATTTAAGTTTAAAAAAACTGAGTGAATATAAACATGCACCCAATATAATTGCCAAACAATTATTTTTAGAAATTCAACAATTACAAAATCAAAACATAATAAGTGATGAAAAACTGATTGTTTTAAATAATGAATTAAGCTCATTAACCAATGTGGCTGGTGCTTGTGAACGAATCAAATCTACACCTATCCCCTATTCGTACATTACTTTTATAAAAAGAGTTATACTAATTTATACCATTACTTTACCCATTGGTTTGGTTGACGATTTTAAATGGGCTACCATTCCAATGGTTCTTTTTGTGTTTTATGCTTTTGCAGGTTTAGAGTTAATAGCAGAAGAAATTGAAGATCCATTTGGTAAAGAAGACAATGATTTACCAACCGATGATATTGCCAATAGAATAAAAGAAAACTTGAAAGAAATTTTGAATTGATAATTTAAATTTTCTATCATCATTGCCCGTTGCAAATTGCCCATTGCCTCCCGATGCATCGGGAGCCTATTGCTTATTCCCCATCAAACGCAAAACTTTCTCCACATCTTCGGGCGTGTCAATGCAGTGACTATCGTGTTCGGTAATGGCACATTTAATTTTAAATCCATTTTCCAACCAACGCAATTGCTCTAACGATTCAGCCATTTCTAAACTAGATGGTGCTAATT
>JBIILW010000047.1:0-10045 GCA_044338265.1 Bacteroidia bacterium
TTTGGCAGTCAGGTTCACCCATTGGAATGATTATAAACTCACTTCGAGGTATGTATATTTGTGTGCCTAGAAACATGACACAAGCTGCGGGAATGTATAATACATTAATGAAAGGAGATGAACCTGCTTTGGTTATTGAGTGTTTGAATGGATACAGACTGAAAGAAAAAATGCCAAATAATATTGGCGAATTTACTGTTGCTCTTGGAAAACCAGAAGTGTTAGTGAATGGTTCTGATGTTACAATTGTAACTTATGGAAGTACTACAAGAATAGCAGAAGAAGCCATTAAACAATTAGCAGAAATTGGTATCAGTGTAGAATTAATTGATGTACAAACATTATTACCATTCGATATCAACCACAGCATTGTTGAATCAATTAAAAAAACCAATAAAGTTGTATTTTTAGATGAAGATGTTCCTGGTGGTGCCACAGCTTTTATGATGCAACAAGTATTAGAAAACCAACAAGCTTATCAATATTTGGATTATAAACCCATCACTATTTCGGCCAAAGCACACCGACCGCCTTATGGCACTGATGGCGATTATTGGAGTAAACCAAATTCGGAACAAATATTTGAGGTAATTAGTAACATGATGTCGGAATATGAACCTGGTTATTTTCCAAAGTTTTTATAAAAAGCTTCTGGCTACTAGCCGCTGGCTTCTGGCAAAGAGCAAAAGGCAATTAGTAATTGGAAACAAAAAATTATAATAAAATCCAAGAAACTAAAAACTAAGAAACTAAAAACTAAGAAACTAAAAACTAAGAAACTAAAAACTAAAATAAAATAAATGAAAAAAATAATCATCGCAATATGCGTATTCGTATCGATTTCCTCTTGTAGTAACAAGTCGTCAAATGCTATTGAAAGTTATAAAAAACTATTTGATAAAAGTATGAATAGCAAAGATTTTCCAACGGCAATAGTTGCTGCGCAATTGATATTAATTGACGATAGTACAGAAGTACTTTATGCCGATACATTACCAGAATTATATGCTGCTACAAATAACATATATGCGTGTAATGATGCTGCTACCAATGCTTTAAAACGCAATCCTAAAAGTGAAAGATATTTATTAATAAAGGCACTTTGTGCCGAGCAATTAGGAAACATGGAAGAACAAATGAGTATATATAATCAGTTATATGCTATTAACAAAAAGCCAGAATACTTATATAGAATAACTGCTGCACACTTTGGCTCTGCTAATTTTCAGGCTGTTGAAAATAATTTGAAAGAGTTAGATGAAATGGCAAAAAACAGTAAAGATAGCATTGATTTTATGATCAGTGAAAGTGAAAAACAAAAAGTTCCCTTAAAAGCTGCTTTGTTAAATATGCGTGCAATTATGGCCGCTCAAAAGGATAGAGACATGCTAAGTGCAAAAAAATATTTTGAAGCGGCAATTCGTGAATTCCCTGATTTTATTGTGGCTAAGGAATTTTACAAACGTTTAATGAGCGGAAATAAACAATAGGTGAAAAAATAAATTTGACAATTGTCATTTAAAATATTTTATTGTAATCAAATTAGTCAATTAAAAATTAATTATTATGGCACTAAAAATTTCTAGTATTGCATTAGCATGCAATCATTCTCAGAACTTTGATTCATTGATTTATTTAACTAAGACAATGGCTCAAAAGTTTGATGCTTCTATTCATATCTTTTTGTATGAAAGCAATAAAATTGATTTGTCAGGAAAATTGGATGGCATTAATTTTAAAATAGAATTATGTAATAATCCAATTGCAAAAGATTTACGTGGAAGGTTAAATAGTCTTAAACCTGATTTATTGATTTTAAGCACTAAAAATAAAGATAATATTGATGGATTATTTACTTTTAAAGATACATGTACAATAATTGAACATGCTGAAAAACCAGTATTAACAATTCCTGGGAATTATGAATTTAAAAAATTTGATAAAATTGTAATTCCAATTGATACAAGTTTTGAAACTCGTCAAAAATGTCCATCTACAGTGGTGTTTTCTCAAAAGTTTAACTCCACAGTTAATATTATTGGAGTGAGTACTGATAAGGGAAAAGATGCTGTAGTAGCTATTAATAATTACACACGCCAAGTAAGTAATAAAATTGATGAATATGGAATTGACAATGATATAGAAATAAGATTGGGAGGTAATATTACTGAGCAAACCATAGCTTATGCCAATGAAGTAAAAGCCGATTTGGTAATAATTATGACTGAACAAGAAGTTAATTTCAAATCATTTTTATATGGTAAATTCTCAGAACAATTTATAAAATTAGCAAATTTTCCTGTATTAAATGTAAATACGAAAGATTTAATTAAAAGTGAAGCTAGGTTATAATACCTAATATTTATTTAAACCAAAAAGCCCGAAATTTTCGGGCTTTTTTATTAGTTACAGTTTTTAAAATAAATTATAAACCTCTTACCATTTGTTTTATATTCCAGTATAATTAAAAGGTGAAATGTTTAATAACTCTTCTTTTACTTCATTACTTACATTCAAATTATTAATAAAAGTTTGTATGCTTTTTGAGTCAATTTTCTCGTTGGTTCTTGTTAATTCTTTTAAGGCTTCATAAGGCTTTGGATATGCTTCTCTTCTTAAAATAGTTTGAATTGCTTCAGCCACAACAGCCCAATTATTATCTAAGTCTTTTTCAATGGCTGGTTTGTTTAGTAAAAGTTTATTCAATCCTTTTAAAATAGACTTATAAGCTATTAAACTATGTGCCAAAGGAACGCCAACATTACGCAAAACTGTGCTGTCGGTTAAATCTCTTTGTAACCTACTAATTGGTAATTTAGCCGAAAGATGTTCAAAAATTGCATTTGCAAAACCTAAATTTCCTTCTGCATTCTCAAAGTCAATTGGATTTACTTTATGTGGCATGGCACTACTGCCAATTTCACCTGATTTTAGTTGTTGTTTAAAATAATCCATCGATACATATTGCCATACATCTCGTGTAAAATCTATCAAAATAGTATTGATTCTTTTTAAGCAATCAAACAATGCAGCTAAGTTATCATAATGTTCAATTTGCGTAGTGGGATAGGAGCGACTTAGTCCTAAATTTTTGCAAAAATTATTTCCAAATTCATGCCAATTGATAGTTGGATAAGCCAAATGATGTGCATTGAAATTTCCCGTTGCACCACCAAATTTAGCCGAAAATGGTATTTGATTTAAATGCTTTATTTGCTCATTTATTCTACTTGCAAAAACCATCCACTCTTTTCCAAGTTTTGTAGGTGATGCCGGCTGACCATGAGTTTTTGCTAGCATTGGAATTGCTTCCCAATCTTTGGCTTGTTCTTTTATTTTTTCCAAAACCAATAAAATATTGGGTATAATAACATGGGTTAACGCATCTTTTATACTTAATGGAATAGCCGTGTTATTTATATCTTGACTGGTAAGACCAAAATGAACAAACTCACTGGTTTCGCTTAAATTTAAAATTTCAAGTTTTTGTTTTATAAAATATTCAACGGCTTTAACATCATGGTTAGTTGTTTTTTCAATATTTTTTATTGTTTCAGCATCTGCTATTGAAAAATCTTTGTAAATATTTCTAAGCATTTCTACATTAATTGCATATTTACTGAATTGAGCAAGGTTTTGTTGATGTAAAAAAATAAAATACTCAATTTCAATTAATACTCGGTATTTTATTAATGCAAATTCAGAAAAGTAATTTGATAAATCAACGGTTTGGTTTCTATATCTACCATCAATGGGAGAGGTAGCTGTTAAGTTTTCAAGAATCATATTTGGCTTTAAATTGTATAGTTATTATTTCTTTTTTTTGTTTCCTAATGAGTTTAAAAAGCGATACCAACTGCCAATATCAGCAATGGGAATTGGCTGTGCTTGTCCATTATAATATAGTTTTTCTGTCTGTGCTTGTTGATACCATCTTCCGTTTTCAACACCATCGGCAAGAACTCCTTTTTGTAAATTCTGATAGGAAACACGTCCCAAATAATAATCTAGTTCTTGAGGCGTAGAATATGGTCTAATTACTACATCTCTTAAAAAAAATGTGTCTTCTTCCATTTTTATAACTGTAGTTAATTTATTTCCTTCTATATTATTTGGAAGTATGTAAAACAACTTTTTTTGACCCAATGCGGAGAAAACAATTTTGTCAGTTTGCTTACAAACTAAACTAAAAAATCCGCTCATATCTGAAAAAACTCCACGATTTGTTCCCTCAATTCTAACAGTTACATAAGGTAAAACTTGCGTACTATCAAAGCTTACAATAAAACCACTTAACTGTACTAACTCATTCTCATTTGCAGCTGATTTAGTCTGACTTTTAGCAGAATGTATGCTAAAGCACAAAACAAAAATGTAAATAAAATATTTAATAAAACAATTCATATAGTTAATAAATAAAGCTAGCCAACACGCAAATAATAACAATTACAGGGCTTGGTACTTTGGTGGTCAAAAGTAAAAATAAAGTTAGTAAAAGTACTATCATATTTGATTGATTTAAAACAACTGGTTTAAATAATAAATATGCTGATGCAATTACCAAACCTGCGCTTGCAGCATTAACCCCTTCAATAGCATTTTTTATGGGGGTGTAATTTTTTAGCTGATTCCATATTGGGTAAATAAAGAATATTAAGAACGTTCCTGGTAAAAAGATTGCAATGGTACCAATTAAGGCTCCTAATAGCTGACCCGAAATACCAAATTCTTGTAAAGCCATTGCGTTACAAAATGTTGCTATACTAAAAACCGGTCCTGGCATGGCTTGCACCAAACCAACTCCTGCAATAAATTCATTGGCAGTTAAAAAATGTTTAATTTCTACAAACTGATTATACATCATTGGAATTAACACATGACCTCCACCAAAAACGATACTTCCAAATCGATAGGTGTTTTCAAAAAGTAAAACAATTTTGTTCTGTGTTAATGCTCCTAAAACTGCGGCAGTTATAAAAACGGCTAAGAATAGAATAAAGTTACTCCAATTAATATTTTTCAGCGGTTTTACTGTATTTGTTTTTTCTTTATTTACCTGACTTGATACAAAACCACCTAATAATAAAAGTATTGGAAACAAATAGGGTGTTTGATATAATATAGCTACAATTGCCGATAATAGGAGTAAAATCCAGTGGTACAATTTGCTAATAAACATTTGAATAATTTGAAATGCAGCATAAATGATAAACCCAACTGCCATTGGTTGAATGTATTTTAAAAAATTAAGTTTAGGATTTTCTAAATGATAAAAATGAATAACAATGGCAAAAATCCCCATGATTAAACTTGCTGGAAATACCCAAACTGCTAAAGTGAAAAAGGCCAATAATGGTCCACCAATTTTAAATCCTATGGCAGTAATGGTTTGAGTGGAAGTAGGGCCAGGCAAAATACTGCAAAATGAATTTAATTCCTTTAAGTCAGCTGATGTAATGTATTTTTTTTTATCAACTAGTTTTTTTTGAAATTGAACTAAATGAACTTGTGGTCCACCAAAAGCAGTAGCAGCTAGCTTTAACACATCTAATAAAAATAGAATATGTCTAAATCGTTTTATTTTTAAGCCGTTCATTTAATAGACCAAAAATAATATTGAATTTCAATTTCACAACCATTTTTTTTTTATAAATACGTCATAAAGCAAAACAAGCTGAATATTTTATAATATTCAGCTTGTTTTGTTGTAATCAAAAATAAATTATTTACCGGCAAGCATAATGTATTTCATTAATTCTTCTCTGGTGTTGCAATCTAAAAACTTACCAGTATATTCACTTGTAACAGTGCTACTGTATACATCTTGAACCCCTCTCATGGCTACACACATATGATCGGCTTCAATAATAACAGCCACACTTTCGGTGTTTAGTTCTTCTTTTAGCATATTTGCTATTTGAATAGTCATGCGTTCTTGAACTTGTGGGCGTTGAGCAAAATAGCGAACTATTCTATTTAGTTTTGACAATCCAACTACTTTTCCATTTGGAATGTAAGCTACATGTGCTTTTCCTATGATAGGCACAAAATGATGTTCGCACACACTATGGAAGGATATGTTTTTTTCAAGTAAAATATTCTTGTAATTATACCTATTTTCAAATAATTTTACTTCAGGTTTATTTTTAGGATTTAAGCCACTAAAAATCTCATTTACATACATTTTTGCAACCCTATTTGGAGTTCCTTTTAAGCTATCATCACTTAAATCTAAACCTAAAATTTGCATTATTTCTTTAAAATGCTTTTCAATGAGCTCAATCTTTAATTCGTCATCTAACTTAAAGGCATCATCTCTTAATGGAGTTTCTAACGAAAAACCAATATGTTCGTTACCTATTTCATTTATATCTATTTCTTTATTTTCCATTGTATTCAACAAAATTTCTTGCGGTTTCATATAAAGTAACTTTCAACTTTAGGTTACTTTCAATTTTTTCTCTTAGAATATTCCAAATTACTACAGCCATGTTTTCTACTGTTGGATTTAGTTCTTTAAATTCTTCTGTATCTAAGTTTAAGTTTTTATGGTCAAATTTGTTTTCAATTTCTTCAAAAATTATTTCATTTAAAATTTTCAAATCCATTAAATAGCCTGTTTCCTCATCTATTTCACCTGTAACTGTAACTATTAAATCGTAATTGTGTCCGTGATAATTTTTATTATTACAAGCTCCAAAATATAATTTATTTTTTTCTTCACTCCAACTTGCAACATTTAATCTGTGTGCTGCATTAAAGTGCGTTTTTCTTGAAACTGAAATTTCCATTTATTTTTAATACTGTTTTTTTAGTAGTACATAATCAATAACTAAATATGAATATATTTTGTTTCAAATGTAATTCATATTTTATTCTTTAATAATTAACTTGTTCAAAATTAACTTAAAGATTTCTTTTTTATCTTTTTTGTTTAGAGTAATTCTAAATAATAGCTTTTTATTATTTTAAATTAAATTAATTATTTGTAATAATTCTGTAATTACTATAATTAAATCATCAATTTATAAAAAATAATTAATTGATAATAAGATAGTTGATATTTTGTTTAACAATATACGGTATTTGTTAAACAAAGTGTTTGCTTTTGTGAAAATAATAACCCAATCTTGTTGAACAATAATTGAAAATAATTAAACAAAATGACATCAATACATTTCAAAAATACAGTTCAGCATGAAGCAAAAAGCTTGCGTAAATATGCTTATCAATTAACTCGTAATATTGACGACACTGATGATTTAGTTCAAGAAACGATGTTAAAAGCATTTACCTATCAAGATAAGTTTCAAGAAGGTACTAATTTAAAAGGTTGGTTATATACAATTATGAAAAATACCTTCATTAATAATTATCGAAGAATGATAAAAAGGAATACTTTTATTGACAATACCAATAATGAGTATTTTATTGATTCTTTTGCAATTACTGAAGCAAATAAAGGGGAACAAAAATTCATCATTCAAGACATTGAAGCTGAAATTGAAAAATTACCTTTAAACCTAAAAACTCCTTTTACCATGAGTTTTAATGGATATAAATATGAAGAAATTGCTGTGATGCTTAATATTCCAATTGGTACTGTAAAAACAAGAATTTTTGTTGCAAAACGTGAATTGAAAGGAAAGTTAAGCAACTATGCTAAAATGTATGGTTACGATAAAGTTGCTGATGAAATTGCAGCATAAATTACTATGGAATTGTTTAAATTTTATGTAAAATTAAGGCCTGTCATAAATTGTTTGACAGGTTTTTTTTTGCAATTACAATTTCTGAATTCATACAATAAATAAATGTTTTCGATTAAACAATTATTTGTACATTTGAACTATTGAAAAAATGGATTTCTATATTATTTTTAAGTGCATATTTATTAACTGCCACTGAGTTCAATGAATTGTTCAAATTGCCTTTATTGGTAGAACACTTTATGCAACACAATGAAGGAAATAAACATGTCGATTTTTGGGAATTTTTATGTAGTCATTATTCAACTAATACCATAAAAGATGCTGATTACGATGAAGATATGAAATTGCCTTTTAAATCTCAATCGCATTTTGAAAAAAACAATTCCATTAATTCTATCTGTTTTGACCTTACAGTTGAAACATATAATTTGCCTTCTTTTACATTTAAGGATTTTGTGATTAAATCGGAACAGCTTAACAATACTTCTTCCATTAACTCTATCTGGCAACCGCCAAAGTTTTCATAAATATATTATATATTTTCGCTTTCAATTGTTGATTGAACAGTTTTTTTGTATACTGTTTTGTCAATATATTTCGTGGCTTTTTTTTAGTTAAAAAAATTTATGCATTATGCTGAATAGTATTATTTCATTTTCTGTGAAACAGAAACTGATCATAGGGCTTTTTACAATTGCCTTAATTGGTTATGGTAGTTACCAATTTACAAAACTACCCATTGATGCCGTTCCTGATATTACTAATAATCAGGTTCAAGTAATTACTGTTGCGCCATCATATGGAGCAACAGATATTGAAAGATTGGTTACTTTTCCAATTGAATTAGCCAATAGTAATATTGCTGGTTTACATGAAATCAGAAGTTTTTCTCGTTTTGGTTTGTCGTTAGTTACCATTGTTTTTGAAGATGAAATTGACATTTATTGGGCTCGTCAGCAAGTAGCTGAAAGATTACAACAAGTTCAAGCCGATTTACCAAAGGGAATTGGTTCTGTTTCTATGGGTCCTGTAACTACTGGCTTAGGCGAAATATATCAATATTCTGTTCGAGCAGAAGAAGGTTACGAAAGTAAATATGATGCCATGGAATTACGAACTATTCAAGATTGGATGGTACGCAGACAATTACTTGGCGTGAAAGGTGTGGCCGATGTGAGTAGTTTTGGTGGTAAATTGAAACAATATGAAATTGCCATCAATTCCAATAAACTTCAATCATATAATATTACAATCAATGACGTGTTTGCTGCTTTGGAAAGTAATAACCAAAATACTGGTGGTGCTTATATTGAAAAAGGTCCAACAGTTTTATACATCAGGAGTGAGGGTTTAGTTGGAAGCATTGATGATATCAAATCGGTTTTTATTAAGAAAACTGCAAGTGGTGCTCCGCTATTAATTAAAGATGTGGCAGATGTCAGGTTTGGATATGCTACTCGTTATGGTGCCATGTGTTATAACGATAAAGGCGAAGTGGCCGGTGCAGTGGTAATGATGTTGAAAGGTTCAAACAGTAGTGATGTAATTAAAAATGTAAAAGAAAGAATTTCGCAAATTCAAAAAACATTGCCCGAAGGTGTAATCATTGATCCGTTTTTAGACAGAACCAAAATGGTGAATAATGCCATTGGAACTGTTAAAACAAATTTATTAGAAGGTGCTTTGATTGTACTTTTTGTATTGATTTTGTTTTTAGGAAATATGCGCGCTGGTTTTTTAGTGGCCTCGGTTATTCCATTAGCCATGCTTTTTGCAGTCATCATGATGAATATTTTTGGTGTAATTGGAAATTTAATGAGTTTAGGTGCTTTGGATTTTGGTTTAATTGTAGATGGTTCCGTTTTTATCGTAGAAGCAGTGCTGCATCAATTAACGCATAGCAAACATTTTACTACTACCAATCTTTTATCGCAAAAACAAATGGATGCGGAAGTAACAGGCGCATCTAAAAAAATGGCTAGAAGTGTTGTTTTTGGACAAATAATTATTTTAATTGTTTATTTACCAACTTTTGCCTTGCGAGGCATTGAAGGAAAAATGTTCATTCCAATGGCACAAACAGTAGCGTTTGCATTGCTAGGCGCATTTTTACTTTCTATTACTTATGTTCCAATGATGAGTGCTTTACTAATGAGCAAAAAGATTTCTCATAAAAAAACTTTTTCTGATAAAATGATGGAATTTTTTGAACGTCATTATCAAAAAGCTTTGAGTAATGTGCTTCATTTTCCAAAAACAATAATCATTTCTGCAGTATCATTATTTGCTATATCCATTTTTGTTTTGATGCAAATGGGAGGTGAGTTCATACC
>JBIILW010000340.1:0-2659 GCA_044338265.1 Bacteroidia bacterium
CGCTTTGGCCATAACTGAAGGTGTTTTTTATAGTGGTATTCAAGGAATAACCATAAGGGTTGGTAAAAAAGACAAGAAAACCCAAGTAATGCAGGATATTATTATATATGATAAACGTGCAAACACCGCTCATTCAACAGTTATTTCGGCTAAAAAAGGAATCATGAGTTTAAGCAATGATGGGAGGTTTTTATTTTTTACTTTATTTGATGGAGCAAGGTATGAGGAAATGGAAACGCAAAAAAATTACTATAACACTTTCCCTCATTCCAGCACTTATTTTTCACAAGAAAAAATCATGTTTGACCTAACGGTTTTTAACTTTAACCGAACCGATGAGGATTTATTTAAGCATAATTATGAAATGCTCAATGTGTATCAACTTCAATATTACAGCGATTCGTTGAAACGCTTAAAATACATCAAAGCATTGGAATTAAAGTCGTTTGTTAGGCCCTATTATTTCTTTTTAAAGCGAGATACTTCTCAAAAAAATTACATTGTTAATTTAAGAGACTCAGTAAAAACAATGACTGATTTATTTCAAAAAGGTTATAGAGATAATATTTTAAATAATGCTGAAAGCAATACCAGAACTGTTAAAAACGTAATTTCCTATTCCTTAACAGAACGGAACGATATTAATAAAAGTGCTGCGAGGTACGACATAGAATGGCACAAAAAGTTTGTATTGGCAATAGCATGTATCATTATGTTTTTTATTGGCGCGCCACTTGGTTCAATTATTAGAAAAGGTGGTTTTGGATTGCCAGTGGTGGTATCTATTTTATTGTATTTATCCTACCATATTATTTCATTATCGGGCGAAAAAGCTTCCAAAACATTGGCATGGACGCCTTTTCTTGGCATATGGATTGGTATCATGGTTTTAACACCTTTAGGATTTTTTCTTACCTATCAAGCTAGTAACGACAGTTCACTTTTTAACAAAGCAGTTTGGGTAAATATTTTTAAACGATTGACTCAAAAAAATAAAAAATAAAATGAATATTTTACAAATAACTCCCCGCTTTCCTTGGCCTTTAAAAGATGGTGGAGCCTTATGTTATTTCAACTATGCAAAAGGTTATGGCGATGCCGGAAATGACTTAACAATAGCATCATTAAATACTTCCAAACACTTTGTAAATTACGATGATCTTCCAAGTCATGTAAAAGCTTTAGGCGATATTCACTTAACTTATGTCGATAATCAATTGAAACCAATTGATGCATTTTTAAATTTATTTTCCAATGAATCGTATCATGTAAAACGATTCATAAGCAAGGATTTTGAAAATCAATTGATAGAAATTTGCAAGGATAAAACTTTTGATGTGGTTGTTTTTGAAACCATTTTTGTAGCACCTTATTTAGATATTATAAGAAAACACAGCAAAGCAATTTGTATTTTAAGACAACATAATGTAGAGTATCAAATTTGGGAATCTTTGGCATTTTTAGAATCTAATATCATTAAAAAATGGTACCTCAAATTATTGGCTAAACGATTATATAATTACGAAATAAAACAACTTAATAATTTTGATGGCATAGCTGCCATTACCAAAAACGATGCATCAACTTTTGAAAAAAGTGGCTGTACAAAACCTATTCATGTTTCGCCATTTGGAATAAATTCAGACAAATTGATTATAGACAATACCAACCTTGAAATGCCAAGTTTATTTCACATTGGTTCTATGGATTGGATGCCAAATCAAGAAGCAATGAAATGGTTTATTAACCATGTTTGGTACGACCTAAATTTAGAATTTCCAGAACTTAAATTTTACATTGCGGGACGCAATATTCCTACATCTTTTTTTGATTATAACAACCAAAACCACATAGCTGTATTGGGTGAAATAGAAGATGGAATTAGTTTTATGAACGAAAAAGCCATTATGGTGGTTCCATTATTTTCAGGTAGTGGGATTAGGGTAAAAATTTTAGAAGGAATGGGTTTGGGTAAATGTATTATTTCTACACCATTGGGCGCTCAAGGAATAGAAGCCATAAACGGAGAACATATATTTATTGCTGAAACAGCAAAAGATTTTATAAAAATAATTAGTGAGCTTATTAATAACCCAAGTGAAATTATTAGAATTGGAAAAAATGCACGCAGGTTAGTAAAAGAAAAATACGATAACAAAAAGATTGTTGCTGATACTTTAGAATTTTATGAAAGTTTAGGAAGTTTACAATAGTTTCGCCTCTACGAGGCTTTGTAGCAAGTTTATTCTGCGATTTTCTGCGCTATCTGCGGGATATTTTTTAGTTTCGTGAGGACAACAACCGAGGACAAAGATGGTTACTTTTCGCTAATGTAGTTTCGCCTCTACGAGGCTTTTAGCAAGTTAATTCTGCGATTTTCTGCGCTATCTGCGGGATATTTTTTTAAAGTTTGGTAAGGAAAACAATCTAGTGTAAATCGGATTGGTGAGGACACCAACCGAGGACAAAACTTTTTTTTGTTCAAAAAAAAGGCTGCCTTTTGGGGCAACCTTTCTATTCTAAATTATAATTATTAACGCATTAGCAAATGCAAACTATCGTATATCATCTATCAACTGACAACTATCAACTGACAACTATCAACTGACAACTATCAACTGACAACTATCAACTGACAACTATCAACTGACAACTATCA
>JBIILW010000341.1:0-2647 GCA_044338265.1 Bacteroidia bacterium
TTCCTCTGCGTTCGAATGGAACGGCATCACTAACAATGGCTAAAATGATTGCACCAAGCACACCACCAAATAATCCAGTTACAAAACGCGCAATTAATAATGTAGCATAAGTTGGAGCCAATCCGCATGCAAAAGTTCCAATTAAAAAACCAATAAAAATACGCATCAAATAATTTTTTCTTTCAAATTTATTGATAATAAATGTAGTGATAATTCCGGAGATAAAAGCACTTATAGAATAGGAAGAAACTAATAATCCAAAATCGGAAGGTTCAATTCCAAATCGTGAAATTAGGCTTGGACCGAGGGGCATCATGATCATAAAATCCATGATATTTACAAATTGGATAGCACCCAAGGTGTAAAGCATTATTCTTTCTGTTTTATTCATTTTTTTTCTCCCAATGATGATTGGGATGGCTTCTCGTATTTATTTAAATTATTTGTTAGGCAATAAAAATTTTATTTACCTCCAAAACCTTGCATTTTTATTTTAGTTAATTTTCGTTTGGTGTCTAAAGAAAAATCGTTGTTCATCATCCATTGATAATAACCTGGTTCATTTTTAAAAACAAAACTGACCATTTTACCTTTATGTTTTCCAAAATTAAAAATTTCATTTCCGTTGTCGTCATAAATCATGCGACCAGCCAAATCAACTAAATTAGCTTGTCCGCTTGCTTTATGCAATGATTCCATGTCGTTTCCAAGTCCTTCGTATTTAATTATTTGAGCTTTTAAAACTGCTAATGTTGCTATGGTATCGGCTTCCGCACTGTGCGCATTTTCTAAATTTTTATCGCAGTAAAACTTGAAGGCAGCGCTTAAAGTTCTTTGTTCCATTTGATGAAAAATGCGTTGAACGTCTACAAATTTCCTGCCTTCTGTATCAAAGTCAACTTCTGAACGAAGCATTTCTTCTACCAACATTGGAAAGTCAAATTTGTTTGAATTGAATCCACCAAAATCACAACCTTTAAAGTATTCGGCATATTCTTTTGCGTTTTCAGCAAAGGTTGGCATGTCTTTTACATCTTCATCAAAAATTCCATGAATTGCAGACACTTCTGCTGGTATTGGAATGGTTGGATTGAACCTTTGGGTTCTTATTTCTTCAGTTCCATCAATGCTAATTTTTATAGTTGCCATTTCTACAATTCTGTCGGTAGAAATGCTAATTCCAGTAGTTTCTAAATCAAAGATAACTAAAGGACGTTTTAAATTTAAGGTCATATTTTTTCAGTAAAATTTCATTGCAATAAACACAATGTTTAAAAATACTTATAAGCCATTTTTAAACAAAAAATGCAGGGGCAATGAACTCCTGCATTTTCAAAATTAACATTAATAAACAATTGGTTAATATTCATCAAATCCACCAATTGTGGGTTCCGATGGTCCTTCTTCATCATTGCTATCAGTATTTTTTTCAAACAATCCAAATTCATCGGCTTCATCATCACTAATTTCTGCGCCAAATTCTTCTGATTTATCTAAATAAGATTTTGTAATTTCATCAAATTCGCTTTCTACTAAACCGAATTTTTGAACTTTATCGTATTGTTTTGGAGCCAACCCAACCGATTTTCCAATTCTTGGATAAGTAAATTTAGGGTTTTCATTTACATCTATTCCAAAAAGCTCTAATCTCATAGTCCATAATGCCATAAAATCATACACATATATTATTTTTTGGTGCGGATCATTGATGAATTGACTAAGCTTCGCATTTTTCATTTCAGGAATAGGATTTTCAGGATCGTCAGTCATGTCTTCTAAAGTAATTTCTTGGTTTTTACGCCAAGTGTCATTACTCATGTAAAATGAAGCTAATTGCTTTTGGTCAAACATAATTGATTCTAAAATGATTTTATGAAAATCTAGAAATACTTGATTAGATTTTATTTCAATTACTCGATAGGTGTCTTCGTAATCTTCAAATGTTAGTTTAAATTTATATACAGCCATTGTGTTTTATTTCTTTGCAAATTTGATGTATTTAAAACAAATTACAAAGTGTATTTTACATAAAAAAAGAGGTGCAACTGAATGAACCTCTTTTTTGTAAATCTTATTTATTAATTTTATTGTTGTTTTCTTATTAATCTAAATTCTGCTTTTCTGTCTAATCCTTCAGTTTGCATTTTGTATTTTTTCACAAAAGCATCACGTTCACTAAAAATCAGTATCCTATTACTTTCTATTTCATAAATTTTCACTAATTGACGTTTAACAGCTAAAGCTCTTTTTTCAGCAATTGTTAATTGGGTTAGGTCTGGCTTATTATTATCAGCGTGGCCAATGATAGCTACGCTTACAGAAGTATCTATTCTCATAATTCTAGCTATTTGTTGTAACAAAGGATATTGTTCTACAAGAACATCATATTTATCAGGAGCAAAAGTTATAATTGGTAAACCATATCCATCTGTATTTAAAGTTATAAAATCAGATACTGGAATTGAATCAGAAAACTTCATTACGTCTGTAGTTGTTTTAACTTTAAATGTTTCTGCAGGATAATAAAGGCTCAACATTTGATTAAAACCATAAGGATCGGTATCCTCGGTATCGGGAATGCCATCTGCGTCACTGTCAAGAGTAACACCTTTTACACTTACTTTATAACCAGGTTTTGTATTTTGTT
>JBIILW010000342.1:0-2639 GCA_044338265.1 Bacteroidia bacterium
GGTGGATATGCAAAAATCAATCCTGAATTGTTTGATTTTATAAAATTATTTGCGAGCAAAACAGGCATTTTATTAGACCAAGTTTATACCGCTAAAATGATGAAGGCAGTTTTTACTTTAGCCGATCAAGATTATTTTGAACCAAACTCCAAAATTCTTTGCGTACATACCGGAGGATTATTAGGATTGTTGGGTGTTTTGAAGTAAGGAAATATTTATTAACAGATAACTTATTTTCAAATCAAAAATGGAAAATAAAAGGTATTTTTGAATATAAGTTTTAGCTATGGAAAAATTGTCCCTAGATAGAAATGTTATCAAATAAAATACCATACTGAAAAACAATCAAACATAATCATGAGTAACATAAAATTATTTGAAAGTAAAAAAGTGAGAAGCCATTGGGATTCGGAAAAAGAATCATGGTATTTTTCTGTAATTGATGTAATTGAAATATTAACAGGAAGTAGCATTCCAAAAAGATATTGGAGTGATTTAAAAAACAAACTTACCAAAGAAGGTTCTGAAGTGTACGAAAAAATCGTACGGTTGAAAATGTATTAAAAAGATTGAAAAAGGAGAAAAAAGGAACTAAACAATTTATATATAATGAGCAATCAAAACATAATTTTATTTGAAAATAGACAAGTTAGAAGGTATTATGATACAGAAAAAGATATTTGGTATTTCAGTATTGTAGATATTGTAAAAGCACTTACTGAATCAGTTAATCCAACTGATTATTTGAAAAAACTTAGAAAAAGAGATTTTGAACTTGGCGCCTACCTAGGGACAAATTGTCCCCAGATAGAAATGCTTACCAATGGAAAAAAGCGCAAAATATTGGCAGGAAATGCCCAAGATATTTTCCGACTTATCCAATCTATTCCATCACCGAAGGCAGAACCGTTTAAACAATGGTTGGCAAAGGTTGGATATGAACGCATGAAAGAAATAGCCGACCCGAGTCAAAGTATAGATAGGGCAAGAGAAAATTGGCAAAAGTTAGGTCGTTCTGAAAAATGGATTCAGCAAAGAATGACTGGGCAAGAAACCCGAAACAAATTAACAGATTATTGGAAAGAAAGTGGTGTTGAAAAAGCTGATGAATTTGCATTGCTCACCAATATTATTCATGAAGAATGGACAGGTTTAACGGTAAAAAACCACAAAGATTTAAAAGGTTTGAAGTCGCAAAACCTGCGTGACCACATGAGTGAAGCAGAATTAATTTTTACTGCTTTGGCTGAATTATCAACTAGACAAATTGCGGAAACTGATGAAGCAAAAGGCTTACAAGAAAATGCAAAAGCAAGTAAAAAAGGTGGCAAAATTGCCAAAAATGCAAGATTACAATTAGAAGAACAAACAGGTAAAAGTGTAGTTACTGGAGAGAATTTTTTACCGCCTACTATCAATAAAAAGAAGTTGAAATAATAATTAATGAATATTCGTTGAATTAAGACGTTGCTTGCAACTTCTCTAATCCCCTATCACCACTCTTTGAACAAATTGTTTGCCGGTTTCGGTTTGAATTTTTACAAAATAAATTCCAGGTTTGATGTTTGATAAGTCCAATTTGGTTTCGTTATTTGATTTATTCATTGTTTGATTCAAAATTGTTGAACCTAAAATATTGAATAAATTAATTTGTGCATTTTCATTCACCAAATCTGTTTCAATGATCAAGTAATTTTTAGCCGGATTAGGATATATTTTAGCTTCAAAACTTTTAGTTAATAAATCATCGTTGTTAGCCAAACTGATTTTACCGGAAATAATACTTTTATAAAACCTAAATCCTCCGCGTTGGTTACCAATTATCAGTTCAGGACTTAAATCATTATCAATATTTGCAACGCTCACACTGGTATAAACTCCTTGCATGATGCTATCAACATTTGCAGCAGCATTGTCTTTAAAAATACTTGCAAATCTGCGTGCTTTAATATTTGGATTTGAGGTAACATCGGTAAATAAAATAACGCTTTTGCTATAACTTCCAATCAATGCTTCAAATATGCCATCGTTATCCAAATCGTATAAAAAAGGCGTTGCATTTCCATAAGAATCATCGCGAGAGCGAACATTTATTTTCCCTAAAGTATCAATGGTTGGCGTAACGCTAAAATTTGCTTGATTTATGGTTCCCGTATTTTGAAAATAAGCTAAAGTTCCATTTCGTTTTCCTATTACTAAATCTAATTTTCCGTCTTTGTTCAAATCTATTAATTGCGGTGCAATTTCAGTCCCTGCATTGATGCTAAAATAATCACTATCACGCTTGGCAAAGCTCATATTTGTTCCCGTTGAAGTGTTTTCAAAATAATTTAAATATCCATTAAACCAACCAAAAATCAAATCTTTTTTACCATCACCATTTAAGTCGCCAAATGTGGGTGTAACATTGGTAAAAGGTAAACGAGTATTGGCTTGAATATTGGCAAAATTGGTATCAACTAAACTGTAAACAGGATTGGTTTTAGTTCCAATATTTTTATAAAAATACAATAAATCTAAACTGTTTTTTGTACTTAAATAATTACCTTGTGTAGCTACAATAATGTCTAAGTCGTCATCATTATCAATGTCTACAAAAACTGGTTTTGAATTTCCTCCCAAATCAATCATTTCATCTT
>JBIILW010000343.1:0-2628 GCA_044338265.1 Bacteroidia bacterium
ACATGATGAACTTAGAATCGGTAGTTACATATGAAGGTACGCACGATATACATTTATTAATTACAGGCTTAGACATTACAGGCGAAAACGCATTCGCATAAATATATTTATAATTTAATCAATAAAAAAGGCTAAGAGTGAAAACTTTTAGCCTTTTTTTATTGATTATTTTTTAACCCAAACCTTTGGTTTCGTTTCCTTGTTTTCGTTTAATTTGAAAAAGCAATTTTTAAAAACCAAAAAAATCCTTTTAAAAAATTGATAGTTATATTTTGGCTAATAATTATATTTTCGCATTTTAAAAAAAACTATCAATTGAATATAAAAATGAAAAATTTTATCCTATTATTTTCTGTGTTAATGGCATTGCATACCAATGCACAAAAAACAGTAAAAAATGCTGCTCCCGTAAAAACTTTTGTTACCGTTGAAAATACTTCGGCAGACGGAAAGTACAAATACACCACCGTTACAAACGATCCATTAGGCGTAAGAACTTACAAATTAGCAAATGGCTTAACGGTAATGATGAGTGTAAACAAAAAAGAACCACGTGTTCAAACTTATATTGCTACCAATGCAGGAAGTAAAAACGATCCTTCCGACAATACTGGTTTAGCTCATTACTTGGAGCATATGTTATTCAAAGGAACTGATGTTTATGGAACTAAAGATTGGAAAAAGGAAAAAGAACAGTTGGATAAAATTGATGCTTTATATGAAGTATATAACAAAACTACTGACGATAAAAAACGCACCGAAATTTACCATTTAATTGATTCTGTAAGTGGAGTTGCAAGTACTTTTGCAATTGCCAATGAATACGATAAAATGTTAATGTCGATTGGTGCACAAGGAACCAATGCATTTACAAGTTTAGAGCAAACAGTTTATGTAAATGACGTGGCACAAAATCAAATTAGCAAATGGCTAACCATAGAAGCTGAACGTTTTAGAGCACCAGTTTTACGTTTGTTCCACACAGAATTAGAAGCAGTTTACGAAGAAAAAAATATAAGTTTAGATAATGATGGTCGCAAGGTTTACGAGGCATTATTAAGTAATTTATTTAAAAGCCATCCATATGGAACGCAAACTACCATTGGAACAGTGGAGCATTTGAAAAATCCTTCATTGGTTAAAATTCGTAATTTTTATAATACTTATTATGTGCCAAATAACATGGCAATTGTTTTAAGTGGCGACATTAATCCGGATGCTTTAATAGCAGAAATAGATGCTAAATTTAGTTACATGCAGCCAAAAGTTATTCCTGTATTTAACAGCCCAGTTGAACAAGTAAGAACAGAACCAACCATTGTAAATATTTATGGTCCTGATGCTGAAAATATGATGATAGGCTACAGATTGCCAGGTGCTGGCACCAAAGAAGAAATGCTTTTTACCATGTGTGACATGATTTTAGCCAATTCAAAAGCGGGATTAATTGATTTGAATTTAACCAAAAAACAAGCAGTTTTAGCGGCATCGTCTAGCGTTTGGGTAAACCATGATTATAGCATTTCATTTTTAACTGGTAAACCTAAAAAAGGTCAATCATTGGATGAAGTTCGCCAATTATTATTAGATCAAATTGATATCATTAAAAAAGGAAACTTTGACGAAAGTATTTTAAAAGCAATCATTGCCAATTTAAAAATAGCAAAAATTGCAGAACAAAAAACCAATGAGGGTCGCGCTAGTGCTATGCTTGATGCATTTTCACTGAACCGCGATTGGAAAAATTCAGTGTCTATGATCAGTGACATGAATAATATTACAAAAGCTGAAATTGTTGCTTTTGCCAATCAATATTTTACCAATGATTACGTAGTTATCAATAAAAAAATAGGAGAGGACAAAGAAATTACTAAAGTTCCAAAACCAGTTATTACGCCTGTTAGTGTAAACAGAGACGATGTTTCACCATTTGTTACCAAAATAAATGAAACACCTAATGATAACATTAAACCTAAATTTTTGGATTATAGCAAAGATTTGATTTTTGATAATTTAAAAGGAAAAGCACCTATTTATTATGTGCAAAATAAAGACAATGATTTGTTCCAATTGTATTACGTGTTAGACATGGGTAAATTCAATGATTTGAAACTCCCTTTTGCCATTAATTTATTGCAATATTTGGGTACTGATAAAATGACAAGTGAGCAAATTAGCAAAGAGTTTTTTAAATTGGCTTGCGATTTCAATGTGTCGGCTAGTAACGAACAGGTATATGTTACTTTAAGTGGGTTAAATGAAAATTTTGAACCTGCTGTAAAGTTATTCGAATATTTATTGGCAAATGCAAAACCTGATACTGCTGCTTTAAATAATTTAATAGAGCGTACCTTAAAAGGTAGAACAGATGCTAAATTGAACAAAAATGCTATACGCAGCGCGCTTACAGCATATGCCATGTATGGTGCTAAAAACCCAAATACTTATATGCTTTCAGAAAATGAATTACATGCATTAAATGCCGCTGATTTAGTAAAAAATTACATTCAAAAAATGAGTCAATACAAACATAATATTTATTATTTCGGTCCGCTTTCAGTTGGCGCATTGAAAAATACATTATCAGTTTACCACAAATCACCTGCTGTGCAACTAACATATCCGGCA
>JBIILW010000344.1:0-2604 GCA_044338265.1 Bacteroidia bacterium
GGATGATTACAGTAATGGGAAATTATATGGTGGTGATTATAACAAATGGGTAGAAACGAATAATGGAAGATTAGATGACCAAATAAATGTTTTTAATACCAATAGAGAACTTAAATCGTATTTCCCTGAATATAATGTAATTTCTAAGCGTACTAATGATATTATTCCAGATACATACTTACAATTACATTTTGGAATAGGTTATGACATTGGTACTTTGAAAAATTCAACACAAAAATAATTAATAAATAAAATTATTACTTATTAATTATTAATTATCAATTCTTTATTGGGGTAAGAAAGTTTTTCTGAATAATTTTTATTGTTCCAATTAAATTGAACCAAATTGGTTTGATCATCACTGAAATCGTATAAAATTGTATTGATAATTTGAGTACTTTTAAATTCTTTATTGTTTAGTTTTGATTCTAAATAAATCCAAACTACCTCATTTTCTATTTCAAATCCTACCAAATTTAATGGAACCATTTTTCCGTCCAAATATATTTGCAAGTGACTATTGATATAATTAAACACCGCATTTTGAACCGCTTTGTTATCGGTAGATTTACTTAAATCAAATTTTATTTTATTAGCTTTTTGCAAAGCACTTTCCAAATCATCAATGAATAATTTTGAACTTACAGATAGTGTTTTTGAAAAAGTATTTGCCTTTATTTCTGTTAAGCTAAAATAGTATTTGTGAGCTGGTGCAAACGAATAAATTTGTATACTAAGAAGGATGAATAAAAATATCGTTACAAATTTGATTGACTTTGTTTTAAAATGCATGTTGACGAAAGTAGCTGTTAATTTTAAATTTAAAGAATTAGTTTATTCAAAAATGATGGTTTTTTATCAAATACTTTTTATTTTTTAATAAAAAATTTAGAATAAATTTAAGCCTATTTATTAGCATTTAATAATTTAAAAATATTAATTGCAGGGTGGGATTTATTTTTACATACAAACTAATGAATAAAAACTGGAAGTATCAATTGCTTTCCGCATTGTTTTTATTGTATTTTGTTAGTAATAACTTAGCACAAAACTTAGTTACAAATGGCGATTTTGAAAACTATACTTCTTGCCCAACAAACTACGCACAAGTAACAAAGGCAACTGGTTGGTTACAACCTACCCCAGGTACACCCGATTATTATCACACTTGTTCCGTAAATTTAAATCCAAACATTAATTTAGCAGGAGGCGAGCAACCCTACTCTGGTAATGGTTTTGCTGGTATTGTTTTGTCGAATGGAACGGGTGCATACCGTGAATATATAGAAACTCAATTAACAAGAACATTGATTGCAAATAGAATATACTATTTTGAAATGTATGTAAGTTTAGGCGATTCTAGTAATTATGCTTCTAATAAATTTGGTATTTATTTTTCAAATGATTCAACTTATTCCGATAGCACAAGAATTGCAAAAACTCCACAAGTTACCACGCTTAATTCAACCTTTTTTTCTAAAAATGGATGGATGAAAATTTCAGCAATATATAAGGCCACGGGTGGGGAAAGGTTTATTACAATTGGATGTTTTAATCCCACCAATTCTCCAAACTTAACATCTTATGTTGGCGGTGGGGGCACTACTGGAACATTTAGTAATATTGCCTATTATTATGTTGACGATGTGTCGCTTATTGATCCTAGTTGCGATTCATTGCCATTGAACAGAATTACCAGTCAAACTATTCCTGTATGTAGCAATAATCAATCGTTTCCTAAAACTTTATTTCCAACCCATTCCTTTTATAATTATCTGTGGTCTGACAGTACTCGAAATAATTATAATACAGTAAATGCGGTAGGTAAATATTACGTTTATACTTATACCAACAATTGTCCTTACGTAGATACTTTTAACGTGGTTTACACCCCCGCTCCTGCTTTGGACTTAGGTGTTGACACCATGTTATGTAGTGCTAATTCATTTTATTTAAAGCCCACACATAATTCGAATGTTAGTTTTTTATGGTCTAACAATTCTACCGATTCTATTTTACAGGTAAATAACAATGGAAATTATTGGCTAAAAGTTACTAATGCAGCCGGCTGTTCAACCAATGATTCAATAAGCATAAACTTTAATATTATTCCTAATGCCCTTGGCAATGACATTGATTTGTGTAGCAATACTTCTTTGCCAATAAAGCTTTCAGCTAGTAAATCATACGCAAACTCTTATTCATGGTTTAATAATTCAACTGATTCCGTAGTTTATGTAAATGATACTGGAAATTATTGGGTGCAAATTACAAAAGGAACATGCAGCATTATAGATACTATAAATATAAAAAACACTTCCGTACCTGCATTCATTTTAGGAAATGATACCACGTTTTGTAAAAATGCTTCTTATAATTTAACAGCTCCAAATGGTACAATTTATAAATGGTATTTTAGCAGTAATATAAATAATCCCAATTTCACATTGGTGTCAAACACTCAAAATAAAATGGTTACTCAGCCAGGTTTGTATTTATTAGATTGGAAAAAGAATACTTGTACTAAAAAAGATACCATTAAACTAGAAACAAGAATTGAACCTATAGCAAACATAGGACCCGACACGCTTTTATGTTTTAATT
>JBIILW010000345.1:0-2594 GCA_044338265.1 Bacteroidia bacterium
AAGACGCAAGTCCTTGCGTCTCTTTAAAAAAAAGACGTTACGTGCAACGTCTCTACAGATATACTGCCTACGGTTGTGTCTTTTGACCAACCGCTGTAAATGTATTGGTCGTTGAAAACACCGACCTTAGTCAAGTTTCAGGGGAGGGGAGCCCACAATGGCTATAACCGGCAGATAATTGTAAAACGTTACCGATGCCTTCGCTCAGAGCGAAGGCATCGGTTTGTATGTTTGTCGTTTCTCGACTCCGCTCGAAATGACTGGAAGTCCACACGGAAAGACCAGTAAAGACGCAAGTCCTTGCGTCTCTTTAAAAAAAAGACGTTACGTGCAACGTCTCTACAGATATACTGCCTACGGTTGTGTCTTTTGACCAACCGCTGTAAATGTATTGGTCGTTGAAAACACCGATCATAGTCAAAATTTTTTATTTGAATAATTGATCAATTGTTTTCATAGAAATAAACATTTTTCCACTATCAGGAAGTTTTATAAATCCATATTTCAAATAAAAATTTTCAGCATCTTGATTTATTGGGTCCACAACTAAAGCATATGAACCAATAGTTTTGGCTATTTCCCAACTTCTTTTCAATGCATCTACTAAAATTAACTTCCCAATACCTTGGCCTTTAAATCTATTATCAACTGCTAATCGCCCCATTAATATGGTTGGAATTGATTCATATGATCTAGGTAGTTTTCCTTGTAAATTATTGGGAATATGTGATAATGGAATACTGTTATTTGATAATGTATAGTACCCTTTTATTTGGTTTGTATCTTTTTCATTGATAACAAAACAGACCGCAAGTTTCCTTTTTACATCTTGACTTGCCTGTTTATGTAAATAGGTATCTAACATCTCATTCCCACATGAAAAATCAGATTTTTGATGTAGTGCATTTAATGATTCAGTTAGTTGACTCATTAAGATAAAATAGATTTGAACTCTTTAACAGATTTAACAAGTGCTTTGTTTGGTTTTTGAGGATTTAAAACAGCCTCAAAAAATATTTCACTGTCCTTTTCAGATGAAATTATTTGTTCCTTTTCAGCTATTATAGCTTTAGCCTTTTCCTGAATAGCTAATACCACAAAATCTGTAAAATTCCTGAAACCACCTAGTCTAGCAGCTCTTTCAAAAAAAACTTTTTGATCTTTAGAAAGTCTAGTATCAAATCTTGCGTCTTTTATATTTAATTCTTTTGTTGTCATATTTTTTTCAAACGTACGTTTATTTTACGTACTATGCAAATTTTTGTCAATGAAGGTTGAATTATAAATTATGAAGTATGAATTATAAATTATGAAGTATGAATTATAAATTATGAAGTATAAATTATGAAGTCCCGATACATCGGGAAAGTATGAATGAAGAATAGCCGTTCGCGGTTACTGAGCAAAGTCGAAGTATAGCCAGCAGTTGGAAGTTTTAAGTTGAAATAAAAAGCCAGAAGCCAGAAGCCAGTTGCCAGAAGACAACAGCAAAAAAAACCAACAATGGTCAATGATTTGGACTGTAAATCCAAACATGCAGATATGAATTTTATACTATGTTTATTTTAGATTTAGAATCTCTTTTTTTTGTTTTAATAGCATTTTTATATAAATTTTTTGTTGCTTTTAAATTTTTAATTATTTCACTTATTTTTTTTCTATCAGTATCAGTCATTGAACTACTATCAATAACAAAATCTACTCCATTAGGTTCTCTTATAATTCCCATTTTATTTTTTATTTAAAAAGTAATCTTTAAAATATTTGCTCACTAAATTTTTTGCTGCTTTTGTTTCTATTACCATTTTATTTCCAAAAAGTATTTCAGCTTTTAAAGTTTCAATATAGTGTTGTATTAAATTTGTTTTGGCAATAAACGTTACGTATCCTTCAAACCCATTAGCAAATGATACCTCACAAGCATATGCAACTAAATTACCTGCTACCCCATTATATTCTTTATGTTTTCCTAAGTTAAATGGAGCGCTTTCTATTAAATTCATTTCTACATAACCACTCAGTAAAGATATACTAATTAATCCATGAATAATATTATTATTGATCGCATTGTTAATAATTAATTTCCGAACCATTTTGTTTTTATTTTCAACTTCAGCTTTCCAATTAAATTGCCATCCATTTGAAATTGTAATTGTTTTTAAATCATGTGAGGTTAAAGGTAATATCAATGTTTCAAAACTTTCTTTAGTTCTAATATTTTCAATACTATTGGTAAGTTTATCTATGATAAAATTAAGCTTTTGTGCTTCACTAACATGATCTACTTTTTTTGATTTTATCATACAATTTCCAAAATTTTATATTAATTCAAAAATAAAACAATAATTGATAAAATTATTTGTTTTTTTTCAAATGACTTCATGTTTTGAAGTAAATTTAGCCAATGGAATTAAGTTTTAAGTCCCGATACATCGGGAAAGTATGAAGGAAGTTTTAAGTTGAAAGTTTTAAGTTGAAAGAAAAAGCCAGTAGCCAGTTGCCAGAGGCAAAAACACCTCTTCGGCAAGCTCAGGGTGACAGCAAATTCAATGTCATAGTGAGCTTGTCGAATCTAGACACTGATAAAGTATGAA
>JBIILW010000346.1:0-2588 GCA_044338265.1 Bacteroidia bacterium
TGTCTCTGTTTAGTCCACTATATCCTAAAGTCCAATTGATTTTAGATTTCATTCTTTTTGCAAAATGTTCACCACTTACTTGATGGCTATTTAATAAGTTTTGAGTGTACCACATTGCTGTAGATTTCTGAGTCAATCCATTAATAAAATCGTTTCCAGTTCTAACTACAGTTTGATCATTAGAGTTTATATTTAAAAGGTTTTTGAATGAAATTTTATTGTTTTTGTTTTTCAAACTTATGTTCCATAAAAAACCGTTTAAAGTATTAATGGTGTTTTGCTCATCTAAATAACTAAATTCGGTATTATTTGCAGCGTCATAATCTTTTCTAGTAATTTGCTGAGTAGTTGGAGTATTTTGCATCGACATAGAAAAGACACTTCCTAATTCCGAAGTTTTGAATTTCTTTAATTGACCCATGCTAAACTGAAAACTATA
Organism: Bacteroidia bacterium; assembly: GCA_044338265.1. Lineage (GTDB taxonomy): Bacteria > Bacteroidota > Bacteroidia > UKL13-3 > UKL13-3 > JAAFJM01. The sequence goes on from JBIILW010000346.1 coordinate 440, forward strand.
AGCAGGACGCATAGAAGCATTTTCATTTACTTTAAAGTTGTTATTAAATGGTTTTGCCACTGCAACTAAGCGATCAACATCGTCTTTGTTTTGAATATTGTTTTGTAAGCTCTGCATGGTTTTATTATCAGGAAAACTACCAGGCAATTTTCTTGTTCCATCATCTATTCCCAAAAAATCAGTTGCACCATTTACATTGGTATTGAATTTATTAAAAGTAGTAATAGAATTTACACTTGTACCAAACGATAAATTATAAAAATTTTGATCTGGAATGTCTTTGGTTTTTATTAAAATTAATCCACCGGCAAATTCACCACTTAAATCAGGAGTAGCCGATTTTACAATTACTATATTGTCTAATAAATTAGCAGGAAATATATCAAAAGCAAAGGCTTTTCTATCAGGTTCCGAACTTGGTAAAGGTGAACCGTTAATAAAAGCAGCGTTATATCTATCTGGTAAACCTCTAATAATTGCATATTTATTGTCTTGAATTGTAGCTCCGCTTACACGTTTTAGCACATCACTTGTATTTCTATCTGGAGTTTTTCTAATGGTTTCTATTGATACGCCATCAGAAATTGTAGTTGCGTTTTTTTGTTGAATTAACAATGCATTGGCGCTTTCTTTTTTTACTTCTCCTCTAATTACAATATCATCAAATCCCTTTGTGGATTCAACCATAGATACATTAATTGGAGTTACTTCTTTTGCTTTAACCTCTATTCCTGTTAAAACTTTTTTACTGTAACCAATATAACTTACTAATAAATTATAGGTTCCTGGCTTTAAATTCGACAAAGAGAATTTTCCTTCGTAGTCAGATGATGTAACTGTTACAGTTCCTTCAATGTTAACTTTAACACCAATCAAAACCTCACCAGATTTACTGTCAAACACTTTACCAGCAATTTTACCTGTTTGAGCAAAAGTAAAATTGGTAAAAATTGTAAATGTTAAGCAAAGTAAAAGAGACGCTATTATTTTTTTCATTATCAGTTGTTTATTGTGCTGCAAAGAAAATATTCTACTCTTATGCCAATGTTAAGCATAAGTTATGTATAGGTTACTCAAATATTACGTAATTGTTAACAAAAAAAAGTCGGCTGATCTCCATCGGCCGACTTTTAATAAATTGTTAGGTAATTATTATTTATTGCACTCCTACCAGTTCACAATCAAAAATTAGGGTGGCATTAGCAGGAATTGCTCCAGGAGCACCTTTTTCTCCATATGCTAATTCACTTGGAATGATAAAACGCATTTTGTCACCTACATGCATTAATTCTATACCTTCTTCCCAACCTTTAATAACCATTCCTTTTCCTAATTGAAATTCTATTGGTTCGCCACGTTCTACTGATGAATCGAATTTTTTTCCATCCATTAAATAACCAGTGTAATGTACCGAAACATATTTTCCTTGTTGTGCTTTTTCACCAGTACCCGATTCTATTTTTAAAAACCTTAAACCGCTTTGCATTTTAATAGTATCTAATCCTGTTACATCATATGGAACAGCGGCTTTTGGTGTTGGGCTAGCCACTGCATCTATTACTTCTACATCAAAAAACAAGGTAGCATTTGGTGGAATTACTCCACCCGCCCCATTTGCGCCATAACCTAAGTTTGAAGGAATGGTAAATGTTGCTTTATCGCCTATGCTTAGTAGTTGAAATCCTTCATCCCAACCTGAAATTACTTGTCCAGTTCCTACTTTAAAACTAAAAGGTTGGTTTCTATCTTTTGAGCTATCAAACTTTTTTCCATCCTCTAAAGTTCCGGTGTAATGAGCCGTTACTTTGTCGCCTTTAATTACTTGTTTGCCATTTCCTTTTTCAGTAATTTTAACTTTTAAACCACTGGCTGTTGTAAATTCATTATTTTCCATTTTTATATCTTCTCTTTTAACTTCTTCTATTACAGTTGATGTTTTTTTTGTAGGTTTAATTTTACTTGTAGTTTTTTTTGTTTTTGATTGCTGCGCAAACAATATGCTTACAGAACAAATTAAAACTAAGGTTATGCTATATTTTTTCATAAAAAAATGAGGGGATTTAGGTTAAATATATTTTATTTGATATCGATGAGTTCTACATCAAAAATAATGCTTGTAAAAGGTGGAATTGGTCCATTTCCATGTGAG
>JBIILW010000347.1:0-2585 GCA_044338265.1 Bacteroidia bacterium
TAGAAATTACATTATATTCCGGGAAATACGATTTAAGTTCTCTATTGGTATTAAAAACATTTATTTGGTCATCTAATCTTCCATTATTCGTTTCTACCCATTTGTTATAATCACCACCATATAATTTCCCATTACTGTAATCATCCAAATAATCTGTAAAGGTATATACAAATTTCAAGTCGCTTTTAAAATGAAATTTTTTATAACTAACATTTAATTGAGCCAAAACATTTAATCCAGCAGCATATTGAACATATTGACCTTGACCATTAAAATTTTGTCCTTCTGTTCCTAATTCTCTTAAACTTACTTTTATAACACTATCTGTATTCATGGTATAAAATAAATTTTTATACGGGTCAAACTTAAATACTGTTACACCAAAGCCTAAAACTGGTGTAAACGTAACTTTGTCTGACTTTACAGATTCATAATTGTTTAAAGGTTTTAAATTCCATAACATATTAAAATCTAATGATTTCATATCAGTTATAAAATTGTTTTCAAAACCGCTTTCTTGGTATACTAAACCTTTGTTAATATCATTATATAAAATTGTTGCAGTTCTGGCATTGTAAAATGCTGCTGAAGGATTTCCGGCAGAAAGACTAAACATATAAAAACTAGCATTAAAAGATATTTTTTTAGAATAATTGTATTGTAATCCAAATCCACCAGACCAATCAATGGAGCCGGGTACACCCCATTTTGTTTTTACATCACAAAAAATAGTTGACAAACCACCCCACATCAGGACTTCAAATGTTGGAATAAATTTAACAAATGGAAAATAAAAATCTTTCGACTGAATCCATAATCCTTCTTGTTGTTTAATTAAAAATTTTATTCTTGTTGAGTCCTTTAAATATTCAGGAGCAGGAATATTTACTGTGTATTTGTTATCAACAACTGCTTTTTTGGGAATTACATTATATGAAAAGTTTTGGTTGTAATACAACTGTGTTTTTTCGCCATTTTGATTCAATGTAAATGGAATGGTATTTCCATTTGAATCTAATAATTGAGTAATATTTAATGGTTTTATTGCATAAAAATCAATGGTATCTTCTAAATGTTTTATATTTTTTATCCAGTTAGTTTCATTTGGCCAATTTGTTAAATCAGAAATTGTAGTTTTAATAAAAGGTAGTCTTAAGTCATTTTGATTATCGTAAATAGGACGATTAGCATGGTAAGAATAAATTTTATCAATAGAAATTGTATCTTGATTACCTGTAACAGACATTCCAATTGATCCATTAGTAGAAGAATTTCTGTTAAATGCTAAATTGTTTATTATTAAATTTTTGTTGTAAAATGGTTTAGCTAATTCAATGTGTAGCATACCCAATGTACTATCTATTCCCATTATATTATTTTCATAAAAACCCAAATTATTGATGTTAATTTCATTTTTCAAATTACCAGCCGATTCAATAATAATTCCTGCATTATTGTTATAAAAATAACTATTTGATATAGTCATTTTACTTATGTTTTTATTCAAATCAATGATGGGAGTTGAAACATAAATAATTGGTTCGTAAAAGTTAGAATTTGAAATTTTTATATTGTCAATGCTTACATTTTTTCTTGACCAATATGGGTCAAATCTAATGGGTTGAATTAATCCAATAAAATTTACATAACTCAAATTGATTGTTGCCAAATAATTATTACCTTTTATAATAAATCCTTCACCTGCATCTTTTTTGTTTTCAGAAATAATTTGAATGGGTTGATCTTTTGTACCATTTAAATCCATACTTCCTTCTATGATTACTCTTACATTTGGACTTATTATAATTACAGATCCAGCTTTTAAAGAATAAGTTGAGCCTTTGGCAATTGCCATTGATTCAGTTAGTTTTATTGTGTCCTGTGCGAATAATGGATTTATATAAAATCCAATAATTATAAGTATTAAAATTTTAAAATTTATATTTTTCATAATTATAAAATAGGGATAATAATAGTTTGTTCTAATGATTTTATTTTGTTACCCATTCTAATGTTGATGGAATGAATAATAATGTATCTAAGCGATTCATTGTCTTTGTCAGTAATTTGAACTTTTGAATCTGAAATTGTTTCTTCAAATGGATTTGAATTTACCCACCTCACTTTAAAACTTTCAACTGAATAAATACTAGCATTGATGCTTGGGTGAGATGCAATTAAATGAAAGGATTTTAAAGTGTTTAAGCGTTGTTTATTGATACTAAATGAAGGCAGTTCATTGATGCTAACTTTTGGTATTGGAATTGATTTTATAAATACGGAATCATGAAATATCAATCCTTTTTTCGATGTTAGTTTTATTTCATTCCATCCTTCCTGTGATATATTGAAATTTATTTCATTTTTCTCACTATTGTATTTTGCATTTTGGTCACCTTCTACACTTAATTCTCCATTAGCGTTACTTGTTCCAATTTCTAATTTATAATTTACTCCACTAAAACAAAGTCTTAAAGGAACTGATTTTTTTCTTGGAAAAAACACAGGAAAAACTTCAAACGGAATTTCCTCAGCGTTAATATTTATGGTATAGTTTCCAGCAACAGTAGGTTTAAAAAACACAC
>JBIILW010000348.1:0-2574 GCA_044338265.1 Bacteroidia bacterium
AAAATACAGCTATTATAAAACCAGAAGTACTTATTCGTGTTACTGATAAAAAAGGAAATGTTGCAGAAAAATTATTTGAAATGCCAATTACTTTTTAATTTTTTAACAATTTTAAACCAAAACTAACTAAAATAATGATTACACTAAAAGAAGGTGATAAAGCACCTGCATTTACAAGTACAAACGAAAAAGGAGAAACAGTTTCATTAGCTGATTTTAAAAACAAAAAATTGGTTTTGTATTTTTATCCAAAAGATTCAACACCTGGCTGCACTGCCGAAGCATGCGATTTAAGAGACAATTACCATGTTTTTAAAGAGCAAGGTTATGAAATTTTAGGTGTTAGTCCTGATAGTGCGGCTTCACATATAAAGTTCATTTCAAAATATGAATTACCATTTAGTTTATTAGTAGATATTGATCATTCAGTTGCTGAATCATTTGGTGCTTGGGGTGAAAAAAGTATGTATGGAAAAAAATATATGGGTATTTTAAGAAGCACTTTTGTAATAAATAAGCAAGGAATTATTGAAAAAATAATAGAAAAGGTAGATACCAAAGCTCATTCCAAACAATTGATTTAGTTTATAATAAAAAAATAAACCAATTTTTTTATAAAAATATTGGGGAAGTTATTTGTATTATTAATTATTTCTAATACTTTCACTTCAAATTTATAGAAATTATGACTACCCAATTTATAAGCAAAATGAATAAAACCGAAGCTGGTTTTCATATATTAATGATATTATCAAAAGCTGATGGTACAATAGACAAATCTGAAAGTGATGTATTATTTGAGTTTTTAGAAAAAAACTTCAATGATCCAGTTGACTTAATCAAAGAACAAGCATTTTTAATGGCTTATCCATTAGATACCGTTATGGATCATTTTTTAGAAACAGCCGAACATTTTTTTAAAATTTCTAATGTAGTAGAAAGAAATAAACTAATTCAATTTGCTATGAAAATTTGCATGGCAGATGAAAAAATGGAAATTCAAGAAAATAAATTTATCAATGCATTATATGATGCTTGGGGTTTAGAATAAATTTTCAAAAGATATTTTTAAAACAAAAAATCGCTTTTTTAGCGATTTTTTTTATGCATAACTGTTTGGTATTATTTGATTTCAAAAAATAATTATATTTTTTTTGAATAATACTTGTATTAGTAAATAAGAAAATTATATTTGCACCCCCTTTAAACGGGAAAAGTCCCAAGCGGCATTGTCTGATGGTTAATTTTTCGATTCAACCCGCTCAGCAAATTGTATTTTATATTCTTTGTTAAAATATTTTTTGTTGCGCATTTGTTTTGCTCGATTATTCATCTACCTTTGCAGCCCTTAAAAAAAGGTTTATAAGTATTTAATTAATATGCCAACTATACAACAGCTTATTAGAAAAGGTCGTACCGATGTGGTTTTTAAAAGTAAATCACCAGCACTTGACAACTGTCCTCAACGTAGAGGTGTTTGTACTCGTGTTTATACTACTACGCCAAAAAAACCAAATTCAGCAATGCGTAAAGTTGCTCGTGTTCGTTTAACTAACGGAAATGAAGTAAACGCATATATTCCTGGAGAAGGTCACAATTTACAAGAACATTCAATTGTTTTAGTACGTGGTGGTCGTGTAAAAGATTTACCGGGTGTAAGATATCACATTGTTCGTGGTGCATTGGATACCGCAGGTGTTGAAGGAAGAACACAACAAAGATCTAAATATGGAACTAAACGTCCTAAACCAGGAGCAGCTCCTGCAGCAGACGCCAAAGGCAAAAAGAAGAAATAATTTAGTAGCTAGATAAGCGATAGATTACAATGAGAAAATCAAAACCTAAAAAACGCATTTTAACACCTGATCCAAAGTTTAATGATACTTTGGTTACAAGGTTTGTAAATAATATGATGTGGAGCGGAAAGAAGAATACTTCTTTTACCATATTTTATGATGCATTAGATAAAGTAGAAGCAAAATTGCAAGAACGCGGAATCGATGTATGGAAAAAAGCATTAAACAACATTATGCCTTCTGTTGAGGTAAAAGCAAGAAGAGTTGGAGGGTCTACCTTTCAAATTCCTATTGAGGTTCCTGCTGACAGAAAAGTAGCTGTTGGAATGAAATGGTTAATTTTATATGCTCGTAGACGTAGTGAAAAATCTATGTCAGATAAATTGGCTGCTGAAATTATCGCTGCTTCAAAAAATGAAGGTGCATCAGTTAAGAAAAGAGAAGATACGCACAAAATGGCTGACGCCAATAAAGCATTCTCTCATTTTAAGTTATCATAAATAATTAAAAAAGAGTAAATATAATGTCTCGCGACTTAAAATATACAAGAAACATAGGAATTGCAGCTCATATTGATGCGGGTAAAACCACTACAACTGAGCGTATTTTGTACTATTCTGGAGTAAACCATAAAATTGGTGAAGTTCATGACGGTGCTGCTACTATGGACTGGATGGTTCAAGAACAAGAAAGAGGTATAACAATTACTTCTGCGGCTACTACCGTTTTTTGGAAGTACCGTGATCAACAATACCATATCAATATTATTGATACTCCT
>JBIILW010000349.1:0-2565 GCA_044338265.1 Bacteroidia bacterium
TTTACAAGATTTAGGTTACGAACACGGTTCAGCTAAAACACGTACTGATTTTGAACGCAGAACTTTTGAAAAAATTGATATTGGTCCAAAAATTCAATTACACATGACTCGTTGTATTCTTTGTTTCAGGTGCGTAAAAGTAGCTGAACAAATTACTGATGGTAGAGTGCATGGCGTAATGAATAGAGGCGATGTTTCTGAAATTTCAACTTATATTGAACAAGCCATTGACAATGATTTCAGCGGAAATATCATTGATGTTTGTCCAGTTGGCGCACTAACCGATAAAACATTTAGATTTAAAAGCAGGGTTTGGTTTACTAAACCTATGAACGCTCACCGCAATTGCGATAAATGCAGTGGAAAAGCTGTAATTTGGTACAAAGGCGATGATGTTGCCCGTGTTACTGGACGTAAAGATCAGTGGGGAGAAGTAGAAGAATTTATTTGTAATACTTGTCGTTTCGATAAAAAATTAACCAGCGATTGGACCATTGAAGGTCCTAAAGAAATTAGTCATCAATCAGTAATTTCGGCTAATCATTATCCAGCAAACATGGTAAAACCACGCGAGTTAACTTTGAATAATATTAAACCAATTACACTAATAGAAGGAGAAAATAAATAATGGCAATTCTTATATTCAAAATAGCGCTCATATTAATTTTATTTCTTATTAGTTTAGGAGTTGCTGCTTATGCAACATATGGCGAACGTAAAGTTGCAGCTTTCATGCAAGATAGAATTGGACCAGATAGAGCAGGTCCTTTTGGTATATTACAACCCATTGCCGATGGTACAAAAATGTTTATGAAAGAGGAAATTATTCCAAATGTTTCCGATAAATTATTGTTCATTTTAGGTCCTTGTATTTTTATGGTTACCTCTCTAATGACCAGCGCAGTAATTCCTTGGGGAACTGCTATGGAATTTGGTGGGGTTAAATATGCCATGCAAGTAGCCGATATCAATATTGGAATTTTATATGTTTTTGGTGTAGTAAGTTTAGGTGTTTATGGAATTATGATTGGAGGTTGGGCTTCTAATAATAAGTTTGCGTTATTAGGTGCTGTGCGTGCTTCTAGCCAAATGATCAGTTATGAATTAGCCATGGGAATGTCGTTAATTGCGGTGATTATGATGAGTGGTTCATTAAGTTTAACCGATATCGTAACCTCACAAGGCGATGGAAAACTATGGGGTTTTATACCTGTTTCAGGTTTAAATTGGAATATATTTTATCAACCAATGGGCTTCATTATTTTCTTAATTTGTGCTTTTGCTGAATGTAACAGAACACCATTTGACTTACCTGAATGCGATACGGAATTAATTGGTGGATTCCATACCGAATACTCATCTATGAAATTAGGTTTGTATTTATTTGCTGAATACATCAATATGTTTATTTCTGGTGCCATTATTTCTTGCTTATATTTTGGTGGTTATAATTTCCCTGGACTTTCTTATTTAAGTACCGTTTTAAATCCAAACATTGTTGCATTAATTAGCTTTGGAGCTTTGTTTACTAAAGCAATATTCTTTGTATTCTTTTTCATGTGGATTCGTTGGACAATTCCTCGTTTTCGTTATGATCAATTAATGAAATTAGGATGGCAAATTTTATTACCTTTATCAATTATAAATGTATTGCTAACAGGTGGTATTTTAACAATTTTCAATAAATAAATATCGTAAAGACGTTGCATGCAACGTCTCTACAAATAAAAATATAATATGATACAATTAACCAGTAGATCAAAAGTTGTAGTTGACAAAAAAATGAGTTTTAAAGAAAAGCTTTATTTGCCAGCTATTGCAAAAGGAATGGCTATTACTTTTATGCATATGTTTAAAAAAGCGGCTACGCTCAGATATCCTGAAGTAAAAAGAGAATTTGCTCCAGTATACAGAGGAATGCATGTTTTAAAACGTGATGAAGAAGGAAGAGAAAATTGTACTGCTTGCGGACTATGCGCTGTTGCTTGTCCTGCTGAAGCAATTACAATTGATGGAGCTGAAAGACAAAAAGGAGAAGAAAATTTATACCGTGAAGAAAAGTATGCTGCTAAATATGAAATAAACATGTTGCGTTGTATATTCTGTGGATTGTGCGAAGAAGCTTGCCCTAAAGATGCAATTTACTTAACTGATAGAATTGTAGAATCATCATATACCAGAAATAGTTTTGTGTATGGAAAAGATTTATTAGTAGAAAAAGTGGACGAAAGAATTGATGTTTCTAAACGTAAAAAAGAATATCATATTGACTAGTTTAAAGTTGATTGGTTGATGAGTTGATAAAGATTGTTGGTAGTTTGAAATTAAGTAAAAAGCTGTGATAAATATAATTATCACAGCTTTTTTATTTTTTGTCCTCGGTTGGTGTCCTCACCTTCGCATTCGCTCGCATCTTGCGAGTGAATGTTTTGATAAGCCTCCGGCTGATTTTGTAATTGTAAATTTGAAAATGGCGGGACGCCAATTAAACTCACACTCGCAAGATGCGAGCGAGTGCTGGAAAGCCAAGACCTGACAGGTTTTTAAAAACCTGTCAGGTCTAAC
>JBIILW010000350.1:0-2564 GCA_044338265.1 Bacteroidia bacterium
GAATTTAAAAAACGATACTGTTTCATTGGCTTATAAATTTGATTTGAATTACTATTTACAGAATAACAATTACGACTTGTTAGAACATAACTTTAAACTGGCGGGAACTTTAGCAAAAACTATAAGTAATATACCGTTTACATTGTATACTGGCATTAATAGCATGAGTAATATTTCAAATAGTAATACTTTGCAACGCACCGCATTTATATTTAACCCACGTATCAATTTACAAGATGAAATGTATTATATAAAAGTGGGTTTTAACTACACTTATTTTACTGATAGTTTGGATAATACAAATCCAAATCATTTTTATCCGGTGGGCGAAGCTGCTTACCATGTAATTCCAAAAGCATTAACTGTTTTGGCAGGAATAAACGGTAGTTATAACATCAATACTTTTAGAAGCATCAACGCTGAAAATCCTTTTATAAGGAATTATAGTTTTAAAAATACCAATAACAAATTTGAAATGTACGGTGGAATAAAAGGTCATATAGCTAAAGGTTTAAATTATTCATTACAAGGATCAATTGCCAATATTGGCAATATGCTTTTTTATGTGGGTGATAGTAGCGGAAAGCAAAGAATTATTTACGATGGTGGTATAATTACGCTAACCACTTTTACTGCAGATATTAGTTATCAGGTTGGTGATAAATGGCGCTTAGGATTGGTTTCAAAATTATACAGCTACAGCATGGGCCAATTACAATATGCTTATAGCCGCCCTAACTCAGAAGTAAAATTAAATAGCACATTCAATATTGGTGATAAGTTTTTATTGCGTGCCGATGTGTTTTATGTAGGTGAAAGAAAAGGTGGAATTGCTAACCCAACTTCAGGCAATAAAGACAATGTTACCGAAATAAAATTAGATCCATTTGTGGATATGAACATTGGGCTTGATTACCGTTATAATAAAAATGTTTCTGTATTTTTTAACTTCAATAACATGGCAGCAGCAAGGTATATGCGTTATACCAATTTAGATGTTTATGGCTTTAATGCCATAGGTGGACTTTCATTAACGTTTTAAAGTATAAATAAATTTTTAAACAAGCCATTGATGAAATAATCGTCAATGGCTTTTTTGTTTCGTTTCAATAATTCCTATATTTGTTTTAATAAATAAAATATTATGCTAGTTAAAAACATAGTTTTAGATTCAATTAATAATTTACCTGAAAGCTTTTCAATAGACGAATTAATGGAGAAGTTAATTGTTTTGAACAGGGTTCAAATTGGCGATAAACAATCAATAGAAAATTCCGTTGTAAACGAAGCCGAACTTGATAATGAAATCGAAAAATGGTTCAAATAAATTGGACTAATCAAGCGGTTTTTGATTTGAAAGAAATAAAAGATTATATTAGTAGGGATAGCGTTTTTTATGCTAAAAAGACAATTGAAAAAATACAAAGAAGAACACAGGTTTAAAAATTTATCCTCACACGGGTAAAATAATAACTGAGATAAAACTTGAAAATTTCCGAGAAATTAATGAAGGAAACTTTAGAATTTTATATAAAATAGTTAATGAAAACAGAATTGATATTCTAAGTGTTTTTCATTCAGCTAGGAATTTAAAAACTGAATCTATATTATAATTTTAAATAAACTACCAAAAAGCCATTGATGAATTAGCGTCAATGGCTTTTTGGTGTTAGTCAAAGTAAGTTAGTAAATAATCTTTTGAAAATAATGGATACTTAATTTTTTCAGTGATCTCAATATATTTATTCATATATAATGTTTTATTTTTCTGGGTGTGATACATAAACATAGTTGTAAAAATAGAGATGACATCTTTATAACTATATTCAAATTTAAAAACATTTATTTCATTTATTTTTTCAACTGAACCAATATTTTTATTGTTCCAATATTCATAAAACATTAGCATTAATTCATATAATTTTTCATGCTTTTGGTGGTGAAATTGTAATGGGTTTTTGTGCGTTTTTAACATCTCAATTATTTTCTTCATGAATATAAAATTCTTAGTCAAAATAGCCATAAAAATAGGCTCATATAAAAAATCCCACACAATATCTTTTGACGGATAAACCGCATCATTTTTATCCATTTTTAAATCATCAAAATTTTGTTCACATATTATCCTTATTGAAACAATTCGTCCTTTTAAAATAGGGTGAAAATTACTATAGTCAACATTAGTAAAATTTAAAAAAGATACAGGCTTTAGTTCTATGTAATTTTTTAACTGTAGAATAGAAAGTGCAAAATACTTCATTTGAATATCTTTGGAATTTTTGCTTACAAATTCACACCAATTAATATAATAACCCGATAAATTTGAATAGTCTACAAATATGGAGTATACAAAATTTAGGAAATTAATATTCAAAAGTAAGTCTTTATTTACTTTTTCAATGTTTCGAAACAGTATGCCAATGGAATTTCCAAAGTGTAGTATTTCCTCATAAGTAAAGTTGTTAAAATTAAAAATATTGCTTTTAAAAACTTCATTCAATACATCAAATCTTTTAAAGTGAATGAGTTCTCTGCACAATGTAATAAGTATGTCAATGGTATCT
>JBIILW010000351.1:0-2560 GCA_044338265.1 Bacteroidia bacterium
ACAATAAAACGAAGGATGTGGTGGCATAAGGCCCCATTTAAAAAGAGAAGGTTTAAAATTAGCTCCTGAATAATAACGTGATATTTTATTATTTTGATCAGCAAATGCAATGTCACCAATTACACTTTCAAGATTTGGATTATTATTAAAAGTTGCTACTATTTTCTCTAAAACATCATTTGACGCAAAACGATCATCAGCATTTAAAGCACCAATAATTTCGCCTGTTGCCAAATTAATTCCTTTATTCAATCCTTCGTAATAGCCATTGTCTTTTTCTGAAATTACAATTTGAATTTTATCTTTATATTGTTCAATAATAGCTAAAGTTCCATCAGATGATTGGGCATCTATAATAATATATTCTATGTTTTGATACGATTGCGCCAGCACCGATTGAATGGTTTTTTCAATGGTGGGTGCGCTGTTATAAACTACTGTGATGACTGATATTTTCAAACTTATATTTTTTTTGCTTCTGGCAACTGGCTGTTAGCTTCTGGCCTCTGGCATTTTATTTTATTAAACATTTCTCATCTCTCAGTGCTCAATTCATCATTTAAATAGTTGTATGGATTCGGCAGGCTCACCATGACATTGAATATACTGTCACCCTGATCTTGTCGAAGGGCATGCAATTTAATTCAATCTCGATGCATCGGAACAAAATTCAACATCCAACATCCAAAATCCAACATTCAAAATTAAGTTGCAATAATATTCATTATTAGTAATAAATAAACTTAAAACCTTCGCTTAATGAATTTCCTCTTAAACTAATTCTGCACTTAAAGTTATCGAAAATAATTTTCTCATATCCTTTGCTCATGCAGGGAAGAGGGGAATTCCAACAATAAGTATTTCCATTTACATGGTAAAAAGCGGTGTTACTAACTAACATGGTATCCATTTTTGTAAAACTATATTGATCCTTTGGAAATACAATTTGGGAAGGTGTTAATTTTTCAAATTGTCCAATTTGCTTACTGGTTTCATTGCCACTCAAATTTAACCCAAATATAGTTGGAATAAATAATATAATGATTACTGATACATGAACAAAGAATAAATTTATTTTAAAATATTTTTGGATAAAATGATTGTAAATTAAGTATATAATAAATGCTAAATAATAAACAAGCATGGGCATAGCAAAACGATATTGCGGAGCAAAAGCAAACCAAATGATTAAACTAATACCTATTACCACTTGCAAAATAATGGTATGTTTATTTATTTTATGTTTAAACCACAAATAACTTACCAGCAAAATACTAAATAAAAAGGAAGCGAAAATAATTTTGTTTATTAAACCTTTTGTACCCGTTCTAAATAGTAAACTTGTTATTAATTGTAGTGTCCCAATATCTTTTATTTCCTTTACTTCGTTAGGCTTATATTTATTGGAATAAGACCATGTTTTTACCCCATTTGTAAAATAATTTACTACTGCTTCCGGTGTTTTCCAATCGGTATTTACACTTAATATTTTGTATGGATATAAAGGATAAGAAGTTTGATAAATATTTTTACAAACGTGAATGCTTAGCAACAAAAATAGCAGAATATATAGTTTGCTATGCAATTTGAAACTGGTATTTTTTATTAATTTATAAACTACAAAAATTGCTAAAACTGAAACTGCAATGGCCGATATTTTTATAGTAAAACAAAAAGTTGCTATCAACAAAATGAGTGGATAATTATTTCGATTCTTATCTGTTAAAAATAAATGTATGGCAATAGCAGTAAAAACAATAATGGCAAAATCAGGATTAGGAGCGCTGTAAAAAGGAATACTAATTAGCAACACTAAAAAATATTGGAAATATAATAAATAATTGATGTTTTTATTGTTGCTTTTTTCTATAATAAATAGGGTAAATACCAACATCAAAAAACCATTTACATCGTTTAGATTAATTGTATTTGAAAAGCTAAAAACTGCCTGAAATACATGCCATGACGAACTTAATCCTAATGATAAATGTAAATTAGAAATGCCATGAACCAATCCGTATTCACGGAGCCACATAATAGTTTGGGTATAATATAATCCATCATCGTTTATGTTTGAAAATCCGCTTGAATATGCGGCAAATAATACAGCACTTAATACCAGTAAAACATTGTTTTTAAAATTATAAAGTACTCTTTTTGTATTCATGCATTGTAATTTTATTTCATTTAAATACATCAATAAATTAAGAACAGAGGTGATAACAATACTAATTATTATCGTATTGCTTATTGGAAAAAAGAAAGAAATAATATTGGCAAAAAGTGTAATGAAAATTATTCCAACAATAATGGTTTCGCTTATTGTTTTTATTTTCAATAGGGTAGTGCTTATAAAAAAGCCACACAAATAGCAATTTACCAATATAAAAATCCAACTAGCTAGTATAATTATCATGCGCTTTTATTTTTTTGTTGAGTGCTAATGAACCAAGCCAATAATGCCACTCCCGCTAATGGACTATATAAAACAGGATTTAAAACCTTGTGCCAATTAACAAATAAAGGATGCACTGCATAACACATAGCCATATCAACTATA
>JBIILW010000352.1:0-2559 GCA_044338265.1 Bacteroidia bacterium
AAATCCTATTGGATTTGCGGGAAAACTAGTGTCATCATTGGCAGCAACACCAAGCACTGTGCCCGTAGTTATAAGTGTGAAAGTTCCCGTGGTTTGGGAAAAAGAGTAAGTGTTTACTACTTGTGAGTTTGTGGTTTGAATAAAACCAACGCTTATAAGTAATAAAAGAAAGAGTTTTGTGAAACTAGAAAAGAGTTTTGTACTTGTTTTGTTCATAATTTTATTTTATTAATTAAATGTAAATGTAAGCATTTAAAAATGAACTCTGTGTAATATTATTACTATTCAAAAAATAGTTTATTTTTTCAGTCGTAACTTGCTTATTAATAGCACTTAAAATCTAATTTTTAGCTTGTTGATATAATTCATTAAAAAGCATGAGCAATGCCATTAGTTAAAAAGTATATTTTATAAAATGCCATTAAATTAAAACAAATTAAATAAAATCATACAGAAAAATAAATGGATTCATTGTTTGAATTTTTAGAAATTCATGCTAACAATTTTTCTTTATTTATAATTCATTTACTAAAAAATTTATATTGCCAACCTTAATATACACAAATGAAAAAATACCTATTACTCACTTTCACATTGATTTCCATTGGCTTATTTCAAAGTCACAAAATGGATGAAGGCATGTTTCCTTTATCGGAACTTAAAAACATTAACTTAAAAAAGGTTGGGCTAAAAATAAAACCCATAGAATTATACAATCCAAATGGTGTAAGTATCATTGATGCCATCGTAAGAGTTGGTGGTTGTACAGGTAGTTTTGTAAGCAATGATGGTTTAATTGTTACCAATCATCATTGTGCTTTTAGTTTTGTAGCTGCCATTAGCGACACGGTAAACGATTATATTAAAAAAGGTTATTTGGCCAGAACACATGAGCAAGAAGCACCTGCTAAAGGTTTGGTTTGTAAAATAGCCGCAAGCTACGAAGATGTTTCGGTAAAAGTATTGCAAGGAACCCAAAATATGAGTGATGCTGCCGAAAGATTAAAAGTAATTGCTACTAATTTAAAAGCAATTACTGATGCTGAAAGCAAGGCAAATCCTACTTTAAGTTGCGAAATTTCGGAAATGTTTACCGGTAGAACTTATGTGCTTTTCCGTTATAAATTATTAAAAGATGTTCGTTTGGTTTATGTGCCTGCACGCAGTATTGGCGAGTATGGTGGCGAAAAAGACAATTGGGTTTGGCCTCGCCATAGTGGCGATTTTGCTTTTTTAAGAGCATACGTATCGCCCGATGGAAGTGCTGCAGAATATTCACTTAAAAATGTTCCTTACAAACCTGCAAAACATTTAGTAATTAACCAAAAGGGTGTAAATGAAAACGATTTTGTTTTTGTGTTAGGTTATCCAGGTAGAACATACCGCCACCAACCTGCTGCGTTTTACAAATACCATGAAAAATACATGCTTCAATACATTAGTAATATATACGATTGGCAAATAGAGGAAATGGAAAAGTTAAGTAAAGGCAATCAAACTTTGGCTATAAAATATGCTTCTAAAATTAAACAATTAGCCAATACCACCAAGAATTTTAAAGGTAAATTACAAGGATTTAGAAGAACAGGTTTAACCAATAAAAAATACAATGACGAAGCTTTATTGCAAGATTTTTTAAGTAAAGATGAAACTTTAAAAGCTACTTATAGCAATGTAATTCCCAGAATAAATGAGCTGTATGACGATATTTTAAAATTTGCGCCACGTAATTTATGGTACGATCAAATTTATAATGTAACACCTATGTTTTCAATGGCTGGTGCCATTGATAATTATAAAAATGCGTATGCTCTTTTGAAATCAGATGCTGAAAGAACAGATTTTAAACTCAAACAAGGATTGCGTTTAAAGCAATTATTAGCAACGGCTTTTAGCAAATACGATGAACCTTTTGAAATAGCTGCTTTCAAAAAAATGCAAGCAGATGCTGCCACATTTAATAAAAATAACCAAGTAGATGCATTTGCCAAAAACATCAACGCAGATGAAATTTACAGCAAAACTATTTTTAAAGATACTAAAATGATTGAAAAATTAGCCAATGAAGACATTGAAAAGCTTTTTGCTTTGCAAGATCCTTTGCTTGATTTGGCAGCTAATTTAAATTTAGAAATTAATTTCTTTGACAAAGAAGACCAAAAACGTGAAGCAGAATTAAACGCTTTGATGGCAAAGTATGTAGATGCAAAATCTGTGTTCCAAAACAAAAGTTTTGTACCTGATGCCAATGCAACATTGCGCTTTACTTATGGTTATGTTAAAGGATACTCGCCAAACGATGCCGAATACCATGCTCCATTTACCACTTTACGTGGTGTGGTAGAAAAAGAAGATGGCGTGGATTATGAATTAATGCCATTGATTAAAGAGTTATATGCTGCCAAAGATTTTGGCGATTTAATGAAACCAAGCTTAGGCGATTTGCCTGTAAACTTTTTATATAATTTAGATACCACAGGCGGCAATAGTGGAAGCCCAGTAATGAACGCAAAAGGTGAATTAGTAGGTATTAATTTTGACCGTGCTTATACTGCTACC
>JBIILW010000354.1:0-2557 GCA_044338265.1 Bacteroidia bacterium
GTAAAAAAAGGAAAAGACGAAGAGTATTGCTGGACTGAAGCGCAAAGAAGTGATGCAGTGTTAAGAATTGCCAAAGGCGCAAACCCCGACACAGTAGGAATTCAACGCTATAAAGGTTTAGGAGAAATGAATGCTGAACAATTATGGAGCACTACCATGAACCCAGATACTAGAACTTTGAAACAAGTAAATTTAGAAAGCGCAGTAGAAGCTGATAGAATTTTTAGTATGCTTATGGGCGATGAAGTTCCACCACGTAGAGAATTTATAGAAGCAAATGCTAAGTATGCTAAAATTGATGCTTAGTTTTTAATAAGCTCCCGATGCATCGGGAGGCAATTAGCAAATAACATAAAAAAGCCATTTCAAATAATTTGAAATGGCTTTTTTGTTTTTATTTATATCCGATTATTTAGATAATAAGTAAATGACCAATATTAATCCAATGATAGCACCAATAATGATACTGAGAATTGTAGAAGTTTGAGAAGAAAA
Organism: Bacteroidia bacterium; assembly: GCA_044338265.1. Taxonomy (GTDB): domain Bacteria; phylum Bacteroidota; class Bacteroidia; order UKL13-3; family UKL13-3; genus JAAFJM01. The sequence goes on from JBIILW010000354.1 coordinate 496, forward strand.
CATTTTACCAATTAATTTTAAAACTAATAATTGAAAGCCAAAAACTGGTATTATATAAATTAAAAAAACAAACCAATTTGATAATTGCATCATCCATTTAAAATTATAATATCCTTCATCTATATAAAACAAAAATAAGGTAATAATTACTGAACTTGCCAATAAAATATATGCTTGTTTATTTGATTTTGTTTGAATGAAATTCATAGAATTTAATTTTAAAGTTTTATCGTTCAAACCTGACAGGTTTTAATTACTTTTCCAAATTTCAGGATTTCTGCTTGCATGGAAAACATGGTGAATAATTATATTATTACTTTCAACTGAATAAAAAATTTCAAAAGGAAATGTATCTGTCAAAACCATTCTGTATTCCTTGTATATTTTTGAAAAAAGTGTTGGTTTATTTTTAATTATTTTAAGCGATTTATCTATTTCAGATATGAGTTCTAAACCAAGTCCTTTTTTTTGTTTATTATACCACTTAGTACTATCTATAATTTCAGCCTTTGCAATTGGTGAAATTAGCAAATTATAACTCATAATTTACTTAAAATTTCAGCTTTTACTTCTTCCCAATTTTTAAAACTAGTGGGATTACTAATATATAATTCTGAACTTTCTTCTAGCTTAGAAATAGTAAATTGATCTAATTCATTTGTTTCAACCTTAATATCGTGAACAAAGTTTATTTTACTCAATAATTCTTCAATTTTTTGAGCTTGTTCATAAGTTTCTGTTTTCAATTGAATCGTTGTCATTGCAAATATTATTTTATCAAATATATAAAAACTTTTTTATACTTTTAAACCTCACAGATTTTAAAAACCTGACAGGTTTAAAATTACTTCAACTTTGCTTTCAAATAAGGAGCGGTATAACTCTTTTTATTATTCACTAAATCCTCGGGTAAGCCAGCAAAAACAAGGTTTCCACCTTCATCGCCAGCTTGCGGACCAAGGTCTACAATATAATCAGCACACTTAGCCACATCCATATTATGTTCAATTACAATAATGGTATGTCCTTGGTCAATTAATGCGTTAAAGGAAGTCAGTAGTTTATTGATATCGTTAAAATGTAAACCAGTAGTTGGCTCATCAAAAATAAAAAGCACGTGCTCTGAACTTGCACGTTTACCAAGAAACGAAGCCAGTTTTACTCGTTGCGCTTCTCCCCCACTTAAAGTATTACTACTTTGTCCTAATTTTATATATCCTAAACCAACATCGCTTAATGGTCTAATTTTATTGGCAATGGTGGTTTCATCATGAAAAAACTCCAAAGCTTCATCCACGCTCATACTCAATAATTCACTGATGTTTTTATCGTTGTGTTTTGCATCCAACACTTCCTCTTTAAACCGTTGCCCGTGGCAATCTTCGCAAGGCAAATGAATATCGGCCATGAACTGCATTTCAATGGTAACTTCGCCTTCACCTTGACAAGTTTCGCAGCGACCACCTTCTACGTTAAAACTAAAATGTTGTGGTTTAAATCCACGTGCTTTTGAAATGGGTAATTGCGAGTATAAATCCCTGATGGCATCGTAAGCTTTGATATAAGTAATGGGGTTACTTCTGCTCGATTTTCCAATTGGATTTTGATCCACCATTTCTATTTGAGTAATGGTTTTTATATCACCACTGATGCTTTCGTGCGCACCTGTTTTTTCGCCACTGTAATTACCCAAATGTTTTTGAATAGCTGGGTATAAAATCTTTTTGATTAAAGTAGTTTTTCCACTGCCTGAAACACCAGTAACTACTGTAAAAGCATGTAATGGAAATTTCACATCAAAACCTTTTAAGTTATGTTGCCTTGCTCCTTTTATTTCTATAAAATCATTCCATTTTCTGCGTTTGCTTGGCACTTCTATTTTTTTAACGCCAGAAAGAAATTTACCTGTTAAGCTGTTGGTATCATTTTTTATAAAATCAATATTTCCTTGCGAAACTTTTTCGCCACCATGAATTCCTGCCAAGGGACCAATATCAATGATTTCATCGGCTGTTTGCATAATTTCTTCATCGTGTTCAACCACCACCACAGTGTTACCAAT
>JBIILW010000353.1:0-2557 GCA_044338265.1 Bacteroidia bacterium
ATAGGTTCCTGCGCCACCTTCGCCAAAGCAGTAATTGCTTTCAGGATTTACCGTATTGTTTTTGGTAATATTGGCTAAATCGCGTCTGCGTTCTTTTACGTTTTTTCCCCGTTCAAAAATCACAGGTTTTAAACCCAATTCTATTAATTGCATAGCAGCAAACAAACCCGCGGGACCCGCACCAATAATGGCCACTTCTTGCGCATTTGTTACATTTTTAAAATCAAATTCGATGGTTTCTTTTGTAGGATTTTCATTGATAAATACATCAACAGTTAGGTTGATTCTTACTGGTTTTTTGCGTGCGTCAATCGATTTTTTTTGAAACACCATGTCCGAAATTTCATTGGCAGCAATGCCATGATATTTACTGATAAATTTTTTGATGCCCTCGGTGTGACCTAATTCTTCTGGTAATCCGGTTAGTTCAAGTGTTTTCATGCCTTTGGCTTGATAAATTTTCATAGTTAGGTTTTTATCCTAAAATAGGTTTGCAATGATAGCAAATAGTTTTAGTTATGACAAAAATATCAATATAGTTCTCTTTGGTGACGCTTCGCTAAACACCAACAAGGGCATGAATTTCTTTTTGCTATTAGCCAAAGGCTAGCAGCTAGCAGCCAGAAGCTAGTTGCCAACAGCCAAAATTTAACTAAACAAATTATACACCAAAAAGCTACTTCCGTAAGCCAATGCAGTTAAATATAAGAATTGAATAATTGGCCATTTAATGCTATCCGTTTCTTTCTTTACAATGGCTACCGTGCTCATACATTGCAACGCAAAAGCATAAAAAATAAGCAACGATAAAAATGTGGCTGTATTATAACTTGGCTTGCCAGTTCGAGGATTTATTTCTGCCATCATTTTGGTTTTGATATGTCCAAAACTATTGTCACCGTCATTGTTTACACTGTAAATGGTGTTCATGGTTCCAACAAAAACTTCACGTGCTGCCATGGATGTTAGCAAGGCAATTCCTATTTTCCAATCAAAGCCCAACGGACGAATAGCGGGCTCAATTAATTTACCAAATTCACCTGCATAACTTGCTTCTAGTTTTTGGGAATTCATTTGTAAACTCAACTCCTTTTTTACACTTGCGGTGGTGGTATCATTATTTATGATAGCTGTGTATTTTGTTTCTATGTTTTGAATATTTGATTGCGGCCCTGTAGAAGCCAAAACCCAAAGAATAACAGAAACTGCTATAATTATTTTTCCTGCTCCAAATACAAAAGCGCTTCCTTTTTCGTAAATGGTAATTAACAAATTTGAAATCAAAGGAACTTTATAGCCCGGTAATTCTAAAATGAAGAATGTTTTTTCTTTTTGTTTAATTAAAAATTTAAACATCCACGCACTCATGATTGCTGCAAAAAAACCAATCAAATACATGAGCATGAGTATTAATCCATGCACGTTAAACGGTCCCCATTTATCGGTATCTTTAAGTAACATGCTAATAAGTAAAGTATATACAGGTAAGCGTGCAGAGCAACTCATTAGGGGAGTTACTAAAATGGTAATTAAGCGTTCTTTTTTGTTTTCAATGCTACGCGATGCCATGATACTTGGGACAGCGCAAGCCATTCCACCAATTAATGGAACAATTGATTTCCCGTTCATTCCAAACGGGCGCATAATTCTGTCCATGATAAAACCTACTCTGGCCATATAGCCCACGTCTTCTAAAATGGCAATGAATAAAAACAGTAAAATAATTTGTGGTAAAAATATTAAAACACCGGTTAATCCTGCTAAAATTCCATGTACTATTAAATCATTTAAAACGCCTGGCGGCAATGTGTTTTGAATATAATCAGTAAAATTTTTTAAACCATATTCAATCCATTCTTTTGGGTATTCGCTCCAACTGAACATGGCTTGAAAAACCATTAATAGCAGCACTAAAAAAATAGAAATTCCATAATAGCGATGGGTCAATATTTTATCGACTTTGGCAGTAATGGAAGCTTTTAATTGTGTACTATTTTTGATGCGTGCATGTTTTACTGCTTCATCTATAATTTGATAGCGAGTTAAAACTTCGTCTTCTTGAAAACCAATGCTATCAAATTCGTATTTTTTAAATATTTCATTCAGTTTGATTGCTTTTTCTGTAAATAAGTTTGACGCATTGATTGAATATTGTAAAGCTGAATATTTGTTACGTTTATCGTTTATGGTAGCAATTTCATCGAGTAATTGGGAATTTACTTTTTCTAAGCTAAAAAACTGAGCAGTAACCCTGGCTTTTTCATCCAATAAAACTTCTTTTATTTTTTCAATGCCTTCTTTTTTTCGAGCGTTGATGCAAATAATTGGAACTTTAAGTTTCTCTTTGAGTTTTTCTATATCATATTTAATGCCTCTTCGTTCAGCCACATCTAGCATATTAAGCACTAGTATAACAGGAACTTCCAAATCGGCTACTTGGGTGAAAAGCAATAAATTTCTTTTTAAATTGCTGGCATCAGCAATAAAAATAACTAAATCGGGATAGTAGTTTTCCGATTTATTTCTAAGAATATCGTAGGTAACTAGCTCGTCAGCA
>JBIILW010000355.1:0-2554 GCA_044338265.1 Bacteroidia bacterium
TAAAACAAAAAAAAGACGTTGAAATTTCAACGTCTTTTTTTTTGTTTTGAAAACTTAATTTTATTTCTTTTTTACTGTAGTATATTTTGTTCCTTTTCCTAAAAAGAAATTGAAAGTATCGCTGCGTAAACCAATCCGTAAAGTTTCACTAGGTATTACATCATTTGGAGCAATGTTTCCTAAATTAACATTGGCACCTACTAGTTTTATAAAATAAGTTTGTTGCGCTTTTTGTGGAGCTTCCCAAATAATTTTTTCGGAAGGAAGTTTGGTTAATATTTCTTGTACCAAACCTTCTCTTACTTCACCATTGCTTCTGTAAACGCCCACATTTCCTGCCTCGCGTGCCTCAGCTATTACTTTCCAAGCACCAGCTTGAATTTCAGTTTCCATTAATTCAATCCATTGGTAAGGTGGAATAATTTTTTCAATATCTTTACTACCAACTTCACTTAAAACAGTAACATATTTACTTAATTTAGTAATATAATCTAATTTTATATCGTGAGGTAATTCTATTGACCCATCAGAAATTTCAGCATGAGAAAGTTTAAAACGCTCTAAAACTTTTAAATATTCATCAAATTGATTACGTACTAAAAAAGCTTCAAATAAAGTTCCACCAAAATAAACAATCACATTGTTATTTTGGTATAATTTTATTTTTTCTTCCAAATTTGGAGTTACAAAAGCAGTTCCAAATCCAAGTTTAATAATGTCAATATAATCACCAGATACCGATAATAAATCTTCAGCTTCTCTTATGCTTAGACCCTTATCCATAACCATGTTTATTCCACTTTGACGTGGTTTAACAGTACGTTCAGGTATCATTTTAAGTTTAAAATTATTCATTTTTGTTTAAATTCTATTTGTAAATTTCAAACCGCTAAAATAATAGATTTAGTATTTTTTTAATTATAAAATTTATCAATTAAATAGCTGATAGAAAACTTAACTTACATTTACATAAATACTTTTTATTTCATCATTGTATTTGGTTTCAACCACTTTACGTTTAATTTTTAGGGTAGGAGTCATTTCACCCGCGTCTAAGGTAAAAGGCATGCGCTTTAAGGCAAAATGCTTAACTCTTTCGTATTTACCCAAATTTACTTCTAATTTCTTTATGTCTTCTTCCATCCATTCAATAATTTCTTTTTCACGGATAAATTCATCAGCTTGCTTGAAAAAATCTTCATTTAAATTAAACTTTTCTTTTACTTCATCTTTGCTTGGAACAATAAGGGCGGTTAAATATTCTTGCCCATCGCCAATTAAAAATATTTGTTCAATTTTAGATGATTTCATATATACATTTTCAATAGGAGTAGGGTATATATTTTTACCAAACGAATTAACAATAATATTTTTTATTCTATCAGTAATTTTCAAATATCCTTTTTCAAATTTACCCACATCACCAGTGTGTAACCAACCATCGCTGTCAATTGCTGCAGCAGTTTCTTCTGGTAAATTCCAATAACCTTTCATAACATTTAATCCTCGCACTAAAATTTCACCCTCGCCCGATTCAAATGTTGGGTTATAAGAATCGTAAGTTTGAAGCGTAATTATTTCTTTGGTTTCAACGTGTTGAATGGCAACTTCATTGGCTTGGCCAATTCTTCCTACTGTTCCCCATATTTGTCTGTGAATTTCATTTGCACATACAAATGGTGAAGTTTCTGTTAATCCATATCCTTCAATTACTAACATGTCCAAATTACCAAAAAACTCGCCAACATGTTTAGGCAAAGCACCGCCACCACTCACCATTACACTCATTTTGCCGCCCAAACGTTCTTTTATTGGTGCAAAAACAAGTTTTTCGGCAATGGCTAATTGTAAATTTAAAAACAGCCCATTACTCTTACCATCTTCTTTATTTATTCTGCGTTTTTCACCCGCTTTTATTGCCCAATTAAAAATAATTTCTTTGTAACCACCAGAAGTGGAAACGCTTTTACGAACTCTATCTTCTATTCTTTCTAATAAACGAGGAACTGTGAGTATTGCACGAGGTTTAACTTCTTGAATATTGCTTGTTAAAGCTTCTAAACTTTGAGCAAAAGCAACTTTAAAACCTTTAAATGTACTAAAATAATAAGTACAAGTTCTTTCATAAACGTGGCAAAGCGGAAGGAATGATAAAAAAGTGTAATCTTTGGTAACAATTGGTAACAATAAATCGGCCATTACAATGTTACTCATAAAATTGTTATGTGTAAGCATGGCACCCTTAGGTTTACCTGTAGTTCCCGAGGTATATAGTAAACATGATAAATCATCATATGTTACTTTTTCTAACTCTTGTTCTATTAATTCTTTTGTATTTTCATACAAAACGTTTCCTTGTTCTATCACTTTTTGATATGAAATAATGTTTTCTCCTTCTGCCTCAAAAGTGGTAATTATATTTTTTAAAGTAGGGCAATTTTCTTTTATTTTTTTTACTCTTTTTAATAAAAAAGGTGTACCCACTAATATTATTTGAGATGCTGAATCATTGATAATATGTTGTATATCCGATTCTGAAGAAGTTGGATACACT
>JBIILW010000064.1:0-8198 GCA_044338265.1 Bacteroidia bacterium
TCTAACTACAATGGCTTTTACTTTTTCGCCTTTGCTGTATTTACCCAAACATTTCATGTAAGCTTGCATATCGGTAACTTCGTCAACACCTAATTTTATGAGCGTATCGCCACGTTTTAAGTTTGCATTTGCAGCAGGTCTTCCCTCGGTAACTCCATCTATTCTTACTCCTTTTCCTTCGTATAAATAATCGGGCATAATGCCTAAAGTTACTTTAAAACTAGTGCTTCCTGTGCTTGAATGCGTGTCTTTGGTTTTAGTGAATTTTAAACGTGGTTCATTTTCTAAATTATAAACTAAATTATATATGTATTTGATAACAGCTAATTCACCTTTATAATTAATCAACTGATCATCATCGCTAGGTTTGTGGTAATCGTAATGTGAGCCAGTAAAGAAATGTAAAACAGGAATTCCAATATTATAAAATGATGTGTGATCACTAGCACCCACGCCACTTTCCGATGTTTTTGGTTTTATACCTTCAATGTTAATATTGGCCAAAGCAGTGTTCCAAGTTGGCGAAGTTCCAACACCATCAATGGCAAAAGATTGTTTAATAGTATCTAATCTTCCAAGCATATCCATATTGATCATGTAGTTAATTTTGGTGGTGTCAATTGTTGGATTTTTGCAAAAGTAATTAGAACCTAAAAGTCCTTCTTCTTCGCCACTAAAGGCAATGAATAAATAATTATATTTAGCTAAATGTGCTTTTTTTATTACTTCGGCTAATTCAATTAATGCAGCAGTTCCACTTGCATTGTCATCAGCTCCATTATGAATTTGTGGTTTTTCGTTTTCAGTTTTTCGGTAAGTGGAACCGCCTAATTCATTATAACCCAAATGGTCGTAATGCGCTCCAATGACTACTGTTTGCGCAGCTTTATTATTTAAATATGCAATTACATTATGGCCGGTTAAAGTTCTTGTAATGGTGTCAATATTTAATTCTACAGAAGCATTGTCAAAATGAATAGAGTCTATTTTAAACTCATGCGAAATAAAATAAACGGGTATTTTGTAAAAATGATTTCTGAAAAACGGCTTGAATTCAGGTTCTAAAACATCCGCATTTTGGTTAATAATAATTACAGCTTTAGCGCCTAAAGCAATGGCGGTATCAATTTTATTTTCTAATCCAATTTTGTTATTTGGATTGTTTTTATCGGCTAATTTATACACCAATATTTTTCCATCCAAATGCTTTTTATTTAAATAATCGGTAGTATTTCCATCTCCAAGCCAAATGGTTTTACCACTAATTTTACCAATATTACTTTCAGTTAATGGATAAAATCCTGTTGGGTTTATGCCTGCTAAAACTTTTTCAAAACTTTTCCTTTTCATGGAAAATGAAACTTGATTGTACGATAATTTATTTAAAGTAAAATCTTGTAAAAACCCGCCATCACTGCCTTTTGGTGATAACCCAAGCGATTGAAAATTATCAATTAAAAACTCATATGCTAATTTTTCGCCACGACTACCCATTAATCGTCCTTCTAACCTATCGCTAGCTAAGTAACTTAAGTTTTGTTCCAATGAATTGATGGTTTCTTCATCGGTTTTTATTAAATTCTGAGCAAATAAATTGCCAAAGGCACTAAATAATAGAATGGATAATAAGTATTTCATAAATAACTTTAAATAAAACAATGGAAGCAAAACTAGCGAATATCATTCGAATGGTTTGCGAATTGCTTTTTTGAGCGGTTTTTACGCCCATTTGAGCAAATAAAAATGTTCCAATAATTAAGGGTAATGCAATGGGTAAAAGAATATAACCAAATTGGAAATTACTTATAGAATTTTGGGGAACAACATTTAAATTTAAAATGCCAATTACAATAGCAAAACCAAGGATAACAACAGTAGAAATAGCACTTGCTTTTTTAATATCTAACTTCATCCATTCGGTAAAAATAGGCGTCATAATTACACCGCCTCCTAAGCCAGACATGGCAGTAACTATGCCTGCAAAAGCACCAGTAATATTGTATTTATAGTTATCTGCTTTGGTGCTTTCAGCAATGATTGTTTTGGGTTTTGATAAAAACATTTTGAAAACAACAAACAAAAGCATAGATAAAAAAAAGTATAAAAACACATCGCGGCTGTACCAAGTTCCTTTGTTAATTAAGGTTTGTAAAATAACTACACTTACCATTCCGGGCAATAATGTTTGTGTTATTTCCTTTAAAAACAAATTACCTAATTTGTACTGTTTGTAGCTTGCTACAGCTGCCGAAAACATAATTACAAAAAGTGAATTTGCTAAAACTGCTTTTACCAATTCGGTATCATGAAAATATTTTGAAAGGAAATAATCTAATACAGGAACATAAATGATGCCACCGCCAACTCCCAAATAACCCGACATAAAGCCACCAAAAGAGCCAAATAAAAATAGGATAATAAAATCGTTTATTGATAACATTTTTTATATTGGTAAATGTTATTTGATAGTAGTTAAAATGTTTTTGTAAGCTGTTTTATCTGCAAATATTTTTAATGCTGCTTGCACGTCTAAATCATGGTTAAAACCAGCTTCAATTCTTCCTTTTTGGAAATAATATCTTCTAACAATTTCTTCTTCTAAAAGGCTAATAATTTCTTCTTTATTTTTTTCAATATCAGCTTGCTTATCATGGTTCATGCTTAATTTTAAAGCATCATATTGCGTTTTTATTGCATCAAAATATTTTTCATCTTCAGCTTTCTTTTTTACTTCTAATAAAGCAGTTTCGGTAGCCGTATTGTATTCGTAATCTTTATTGGCAATAAATGTTTTAAATTCATTGAAATCATTTTCTGATAATTTAAACGATTTGGCATCGCTGATGCTGGCATTTTTATTTCTATATGCTGTGGCAAAATCAAAAATTAATTGCTTTGAAATTAAACTTTCAGTAATTTTCGACAAGGCAATTGGTTCTACATTTATATCAGGATCAACACCACCTCCATCAAAAACTTTACGGCCAGCTTTAGTTTTAAAAGCTTTCTTTAAACTGTCTACAACACTGCCAACGCTGCCATCTTCGTTTTTATGCGAATAATCTAAAGCTTGAATGCAACGGCCACTTGGCGTATAATATTTGGCGGTAGTAATTTTTATTTGCGCATTATAATTTAAAGGACGAGTAGATTGTACCAAACCTTTTCCAAATGTTTTTTTACCAATTACAATTCCGCGGTCCAAATCTTGAATGGTTCCACTTACAATTTCGGAAGCAGAGGCAGAACCCCTGTTGGTTAAAACCACCAAAGGAATGCTTTCATCGGTACTTGGATTTAAAGTTTTATAAATTTTTTCCCATTCTTTTACTTTTCCTTTTGTACTTACCACTTCTTGTCCTTGTGGTACAAAAATATTTACAATATTTACTGCTTCGTGTAATAATCCACCAGGATTTCCTCTTACGTCTAAAATTACATTTTTTAGAGAAGTATTTTTCTTTAATTCTAAAAAGGCGTCACGAACTTCTTTACCTGCATCATTTGTAAATCCTGTTAATTTTATAATTCCAGTTTCAGCGTTTATCATTCCAAAATAGGGAACATTTTTTACTTTAATTTCTTCCCTCATCAACGATTTTTTCATTTCTACATCGTTGCGTTTGATGGTAATATTTACTTTGCTTCCAGCTTGTCCTTTTAGTAATTTGCTTACTTCAGTGGTCGATTTTCCTTTGTTACTTTTTCCTTCAATTTCTACAATAATATCACCAGGAAGTAAGCCTTCTTTTTGAGCTGGATAACCTTCGTAAGGATCGGTAATAACTACGTAATCGCCTTTGGCAGCTATTTGTGCACCCACTCCACCATATTGGCCAGTCATTTGAAATCTAAAATCCTCGGCTTCGGCCTCACTGATATAATTGGTGTAAGGATCGAGTGTGTTTAACATTTCGTCAATGGCTCTTTTGGTCAATTTCCCTGCATCTATTTCATCTACATAATAGGTATTAATTTCCTTAAAAACGGAAACAAATAAGTCCATGTTTTTAGATATTTCAAAGTATGTATCAGTGGCTTTAAACGACACCAAACCAATAATTGCAAAAGCAACAACTAGCTTATATTTTTTGAGAATTTGTAATATATTTTTTAAATAAATCATGGCAGCAATATAAAAACTAAATGCAACAAATTTAACCGTTCAAAAAAATATTATTTGAATAAAACGAAAACTTGTCTGTTTGAGATAATTTTAAATAAAATCCCTCTTTATTTTCTAAACTGCTTAAATATAAATTTCAGATTGATATATTTGCCCCAAAAAAATTATAAAACGCATTATATGTTAACACTAAACGACAAAACAATATTGATTACTGGCGCTAGCCGTGGAATAGGAAAAGGAATTGCTTTATACTTAGCCCAATTAGGTGCAAACATTGCCTTTACTTATGCTAATTCGGTAGAAAAAGCCAACGCTTTTGAAGCTGAATTAAATGCTTTGGGAGTTAAAGCTAAAGGTTACCAAAGCGATGCAGCAAATTTTGCAGCAAGTGAAACATTGGTAGATGAAGTGGCAAAAGAGTTTGGTAAAATAGATGTTTTGGTAAATAATGCAGGAATTACCCGCGATACTTTATTAATGAGAATGAGCGAAGCACAATGGGATGACGTGTTAGATACCAATTTAAAATCGGCATTTAACATGACCAAAGCTGCCAGTAAATACATGATGAAAGCACGTTCGGGTTCTATTATTAATATTACTTCTGTAGTTGGAATTACAGGAAATGCAGGACAAGCAAATTATGCTGCATCAAAAGCGGGAATGATAGGTTTTACTAAATCGATAGCTAAAGAATTAGGAAGCCGCAACATTCGTTGCAATGCCATTGCACCAGGATTTATTGAAACTGAAATGACGGATGCTTTAAACGAAGATGTGAAAGCGGAATGGATAAAAACAATTCCTTTGAAACGTGGCGGTTCAACGGTTGATGTGGCCAATTGCGTAGCATTTTTATCTAGTGAACTTTCAGCTTATATTACTGGTCAAACCATCAATGTTTGTGGTGGTATGGTGATGTAAATTAAAATTAATAAAAAACGGTAAGTCATTCCGTAGGAATCTTCTTTTTACTCCTTGGCGCTTAGCTAATGGTGAGTTTATAAAAAAGCTAAGAAGATGCTTACAGCATGACTGCATTTTTACAATTTATTACAAACGTCATTGCGAACGTAATGAAGCAATCTAAAGTAGCGATAAAATAGATTGTCTCGTTCCTCGCTAAGATTTTAAATTAATTCAAAAAACATTGTTCAATATAAGCACAGAATATTCACTTTGGTTCATTCCATTATGCCTTGTTATTTCAGTAGGAATTTCATGGTTTTTGTATGACAAAAATCCGTTAAACATTGAAAACAATATTTTAAAATGGAGTTTAAATGGATTGCGTTTTTTAAGTGTATTTATTTTACTGTTTTTATTGTTGGGCGTATTACTAAAATCTACAAGTAAACAAGTAAAAAAGCCTATTATTATTGTAGCTTCCGACAATAGTGAATCAATCATTACCAACCAATTTGGCAAAGAATATAAAGCCAATTTGCAAAATAAATTGAACAAAATTATAAGTGATTTAAGTGAAAATTATGAGGTAAAAACTGTTGCCTTTGGTAATGAATCACAACCTGATTTAAACTTAACTTTCAAACAAAAACAAAGTAATTTAGAAGCAGTAATTAATGAAATAGAAAACAATTATAGCAACCAAAATTTGGGTGCAGTAATCATGGCTACCGATGGAATTTATACCAAAGGAAATAACCCAATTGAAGCTTCAAAAAATTTAAAAATTCCTTTTTATACCATTGCCTTAGGCGATAGCAATCAGCAGCGCGATGCATTGATAAAAAAAGTAAGATATAACCAAATTGTTTTTGCTGGAAATGAGTTTGAAGTAGAAATAGATGTAGCGGCATTTGAATTTAACAACCAAGCAAGTGTTATACAAATTAGCCAGAATGGGCAATCGGTTTTTAAACAAAATTTTACCATCAATAATAAAAGTTTCTTTCAAACCATAAAAGCCAAACTGCCTACCAATAAAGAAGGTTCGCTGCATTTTACCATTAATATTACAAAGCAAAATAACGAAATTAGTTATGTAAATAATCAATATGATTTCTTTGTAGATGTCATCAAATCGAAGCAAAAAATACTGATTGTTGGTTTAAGTCCGCATCCTGATTTAAGTGCGTTGAAGCAAGCCATCAATCAGAACCAAAATTATGAAGCAAATATTGTTTTATACAACGATGCAAACATTGATTTAATAAAAAAATATGATGTGGTGATAGCCCATCAGTTACCTGGATTTAGAAATGAAGCTTTGCCTTTGGTTAAATACATCATTGAAAGTAAAACGCCTTGCTTTTTTGTGATGAGTAATAGAACAGGATTTACACAATTAAATCAGTTGCAAAACAGTTTGAATTATGCTTCACCACAAGTTACTTCCACCAGTGCTACTGCTAGTTTTAACACCAACAATAGTTCCATGTTTTTTGACGAAACTACTGCCAAACAAATTGCTGATTTCCCTCCACTTCAAGTAGCTTACGGAAAATACAGTTTAAACGCACAATCGCAAGTAGTTTTAAAGCAGCAAATTGGTTATGTTTTAACCGATGAACCCATGTTAAGTATTGATAACATTAACAACTTAGCGTTTTTAATTGGAGAAGGTTTCTGGAAATGGCGCTTGTTCGATTTTGATAAAAACAATCAGCAACAAATTAGCAACGATTTGATTGCAAAAGTGATTCAATCTATAGCTTTAAAAGCCGACAAAAGTTTGTTCAAAGTAAAACCCATCAAACAGAAATTTGATGAGGGTGAAAACATTGTTTTTGATGCACAAATTTATAACCAAAGTTATGAGTTGCAAAACAATGAAGACATTGATTTAACAATCAAAAATGCACAAGGGAAACAGTTTGATTTTACCTTTAGTAAAACCGAAAAATCGTACACCGCAAATATTGGCCAATTGCCGGTAGGTACTTATAATTACAGTGCAAAAAGTAATAATCAAAAAGGAGTTAAAACTGGTAATTTTATTATACAAGCTTTGCAAGCAGAATTGACACAAATTCGTGCGAATTTTCAGTTGTTAAATACCTTGGCAAATGAAACAAATGGCCAATTTTTTACCTATAATAATTTGGATAAAATTACTGATAATATTATAACCAACGATAATATTCAATCCATCATTTACAAAAACTCTAAGCTGAACGAATTGATTAATAACAAATGGATTTTCTTTGTTATTTTATTGCTGTTAAGCGTTGAATGGTTTATTAGAAAATGGAGCGGAAGTATTTAGTTTCTGTAAGAAAACCCCAATTTCTTCGTTATACTTGCTATAAAACTAGTCATTTGCAAAAAGCAAACTCCCATTTTTCTATCATTGCAAGCCTCGAACTTATAATTTTCTTATCAGAAACCGTGCTCTTTTAATGAATGTTTTTGTAGAAATTTTTCATTCTCAAACATTCTGTTACATTTGCTAACCATGAAAATAAAATCATATTATTTAGTAATTGCATTATTTTTATTCATTAAAATAAATGCGCAAACTGTTCCAACGGTTATTATTAACGCCACTATTCATGTGGGTAACGGACAAGTTATTGAAAATGGAACAGTGGTTTTTAGCCAAGGTAAAATTGAATATGTGGGTACCGAAAATAAAATACTTTATAAAACTGCCACCATTATTGATGCCAAAGGAAAACATGTTTATCCGGGTATTATTTGCTTAAATAATTATGTGGGATTAAGCGAAATAGAAGCTGTTCGCGCCACACACGATTTCAGTGAAAATGGACATATGAATCCAAATGTTCGCTCCCAAATTGCATATAATACTGACTCTAAAATTCTTCCAACGTTAAAGGTAAATGGAATTTTATTTGTTCAATCGGTTCCGCAAGGAGGCATGATTAGTGGCACATCAAGCATTATGAAAACTGAAGGTTGGAATTGGGAAGATGCAACCGTAAAACAAGATGATGCCATTCATTTAAATTGGCCAGATTTTACCCGCGCCAACGATAAACAGAAAGAACAAATAGCAGAAAGAATCAATGAAATAAATGCATTTTTTGATGATGCTTTGCAATATCAAACCAATACTCCAACCATTACAAATGTGAGGTTAGAG
>JBIILW010000367.1:0-2545 GCA_044338265.1 Bacteroidia bacterium
TATGGTGCCGATAGTACATTTACTACTAATTCCTCAGCAGTTATTGCTACTGTTAATAAATTACCTTTAACAAATTTACAAGCAACAACAGCTACTTTAAATGCCAATATTTCGAGCGATGGTGGATCAACTGTAACAGCTAGCGGTTTTGTTTATTCAACCATCACAAATCCATTTTTATTTGGAACTAGTGTAATTGATTCTACAACTTCTCCAGCTGTTTTATTAGGAAATTTATCAGTGAATCCTACTGGATTAGTTCATTCAACTAAATATTATTATAAAGCTTATGCAAGTAATGGAATTGGAACTGCATATAGTGTTCAAGATAGTTTTACTACAGATCCAATTATAACTGCAATGCCATATTTCCAAAATTTTGATTCAATAACAAATACAGGTTTCAAAAGCAATATAGTTTCAGGAGCTACCAATGATTGGGTTGTTGGAACACCAACTAAAACCAATATTAGTGCAGCATTTAGTTCACCAAATGCTTGGGTTACCAAAACAAGTGGTAACTATACAATTGTTTCGCCCAATAATGCAGCAGTTGCTTCACCTCAATTTAATTTTACAACACATGTTGGTGATCCAGTTTTACGTTTCCAACAAAAATTCAGGTTAAATCCTTTTGGCGCTGGTTATGACGCGGCTACTATTGAAATTTCAATAAATGGGGGAACTTGGACTAAATTAGATAATAATTTTGGAACAGGTACAAACTTTAATTCTTCAAATGGAAGTATAGCTTGGTATAATGGTCCAAATTGGATATCATCAGGTGGTATTTTTACTGGGTACAGCTCCGCTTATTCATCTCAAAGTAATGGTTGGATTCAAACAACTACACGTTTAACTGGAGCAGCAGGACAAGCAAATGTGAAATTTAGATTTCGCTTTGATGGAAATCCTTATGGCGGTTCTGACGAAGGTTGGGCTTTTGATAATGTAGAAGTTTTTCCTGCTACTGCACCAGTAGTTGTTACAGGTTCTAAAGCAAATGTTACCACAGCTTCAGCTGATTTATTAGGTTCAATTACTAGCAATGGAAACTCAACTATTACTAAAAGTGGAATTGTTTATAGTATAGCCTCAGCTCCTGTTTTAGGTGCTATAGGTGTGGTTGATTCAACTACAAATCCTTTAGTAGTTATTGGAAATTATACAAGAAACATAACTGGTTTATCTCTTTCAACTACTTATCATTATAGAGCTTACGCAGTTAATAGTGTAGATACTGCTTACGGTGCCGATAGTACAATTACAACAAATGCAACTGCTGTTATTCCTACAGTTTTAAGAATTGCTGCAAGCAACATTACTGCATTAACTGCTACTTTTGGAGGTAATATTACATCTGATGGCGGAAGTACGGTTACAGCTAGTGGTATTGTTTATGCAACAACAACTAATCCATTATTATTTGGAACTGGTGTTACCGATTCAACTACAAATCCTTTAGTAACAATAGGTACATATTCATTTACAACTGCAGGTTTAACACACTCCACTAAGTATTATTTCAAAGCTTATGCTACCAATAGTATAGGAACAGCTTATAGCAGTTTAGATAGTTTTACTACTGCTCCTGTAATTTCTGTTTTACCTTATTTTCAAAATTTTGATAGCGTTGGTACAACAGGATGGGGCTCAATTGCTACTGGTGGTTTGAATGAATGGGTACTTGGAACTCCAGCAAAAAGTCAATTAAGTAGTTCGTATAGTTCGCCAAAATGTTGGTTTACTTCTACCGCTTCAAATTATTCTGATAATCATAATGGTGCACTTGTTTCTCCTCAATTTGATTTTACAAGTTATACCGCAAATCCCATAGTTAAATTCAGACATAATTTCGCAACTGAAACTGGTTGGGATGCGAGTGTTTTAGAAATTTCGATTAATGGTGGGACTTGGACTAAACTTGATAACACATTAGGAACTGGTTCAAACTATAATACTACAAATAGTATTAGTTGGTACAATAGTAGCAGTACTGCTGGACCAATATCTGCTAATAAGTGGTCGGATAATAGTAGTTTGTTTTCAAGCAATGTTTCAAATTGGATTCAAAGCCAAACTGTTTTAACAGGTGCTGCTGGACAGTCAAACGTGAAATTTAGAATTCGTTTTGGCTCAGATGGAAGTGGAACAGACGAAGGCGTGGCCGTTGATAATATTGAAGTTGTAGCTCCTACAGCTCCAATAGTATTTACTGGTACAAAAACAAATGTAACTACTAGCTCTGCCGACTTAACTGGAACAATTACTAGCAATGGTAATTCAACAATTACAAAAAGTGGAATAGTTTATAGTACAACTTCTGCACCTGTACTAGGTGCTTTTGGAGTAGTTGATTCAACTACAAATCCATTAGTAATTATTGGTTCATTTACAAAAGGCACAACTGGTTTATCTATTTCTACTTTATATTATTATAGAGCATACGCAATTAATGCTGTAGATACTTCTTATGGTGCTGATAGTACATTTACCACTAATTCTACAGCGGTAATTCCTACTATTTTAAAAATAGCAGCTACAA
>JBIILW010000356.1:0-2545 GCA_044338265.1 Bacteroidia bacterium
GATGAAGCCCAATTTTTTGACAATGAACTTGTTTTTGTTTGTGAAAAATTGGCTGAACAAGGTGTAAGAGTTATAGTTGCAGGTTTAGATATGGATTATTTAGGAAAACCGTTTGGACCTATGCCAGCATTAATGGCAATAGCTGAATATGTTACAAAAGTACACGCTATTTGCATGGTTTGTAACGATATTGCAACGCATACCTACAGAAAAACTGACGACAATAATTTAGTGATGTTAGGGGAACTAGACACCTATGAAGCCCGTTGTAGATTTTGTTTCAACGATGGAATGAAAAGCAAGAAATAGTTGGAGTGCGGAACGGGTTAAAACCCGTTTTTATAATAGTGTCGTTCCTACGGAACTTTGCATATGCAATTACTGTCGGAATGAACAAAAACTCGGAATAATTTAAATAAAAAAGGTGAAATTACTAAATTGCCGCGGCACCATTTCCAGCTAAAAAGCCAGTAGTCCAAGCCGCTTGAAAATTAAATCCACCGGTAATACCATCAATGTCTAAAACTTCTCCAGCAAAAAACAAACCTTTTATTTTTCTGCTTTGCATGTTTTTAAAATCTATTTCGTTTAAGTTTACACCGCCACTGGTAACAAACTCTTCTTTAAAGCCTGTTTTTCCTTCTATTTGGTAAGTATCGTAAAGCAAAGCTTGTACTAATTTATTTACTTGTTCTTTACTAATTTCAGCCCAATTAAGTTTTGAGTTAATTTCGCTTTTATCAAATAAATAATCCAATAATCGTGTAGGTAATTTAAATGGAAATAAGTTATTTACTTGTCTGTTTGGATTTGCAGCTTTTATATTCATTAATTCATTTCTGCACGATTCTTCCTTTTTATCGTTCAACCAACTTATTTGAATTTCGAAATGATAGTTTTTTTCAGCTATTAAACGAGCACCAAAACTTGATAAACGTAAAACAGAAGGACCACTAAAACCCCAATGTGTGATTAATAAAGGGCCGTTAGTTTCTAATTTTAATTCAGGAATTTTTACTTTTGCAGGATTTACAGCTACACCAGAAAGTTCTGTTAAAGGATGGTTTGGTAAATTAAAGGTAAACAACGAAGGAACAGGTTCAATTATTTCGTGTCCTAAAGTTTTAAGCCAGTTAAACTGTTCTTCTTTTGGCGCGCCACCTGTTGTTACTATTACTTTGTTGCACTCTATGTTTTCGCCATCAGTAATGTATAACTTAAAGCTAGTATCTCTGGTTTCTATTCGCCTAACTTCTTTGCTATTTAAAACTTGAATTTTAAGCTTTTTTACTTCTTTCATCAAACAATCAATGATTGTTTGACTATCGTCTGAAACTGGAAAAACTCTTCCGTCAGGTTCAGTTTTCAATTTTACTTTTCTGCTTTCAAACCATTCCATGGTGTCAGCGGTTGAAAAACGACTAAATGCGCTTTTTAAATGCTTTTCACCTCTTGGATACGAGAGCGATAATTGCTTTAAATCGAAACATGCGTGTGTTACATTGCATCTTCCACCACCTGAAATTTTTACTTTTTGTAACAGTTTAGCTGTTTTTTCTAAAATAATAACTTCAGCATCAGCATTAGCTTTTGCCGCACTTATGGCTGCAAAAAACCCAGCTGCTCCTCCTCCAATTACAACAATTTTCAATTTAGGTATAGATTTAAATAATTATTAATGTGGCTGCAAAAGTAAGTGTTTTTATAGCTAAAATCCAAACTTTATGTGTTTTACGATTTATATCAAAAAAAATAGCTCGTAAAAACTAAGTTTTTACGAGCTATTTTTTTATTTGAATTACTGTTTATTGAACAGCTAAACGCTTAGTTGCACTTGCACCATTTGCTAATTTTACATTCACCAAATAAATACCTTTAGTCAAGTTTTCAGTGTTTAAAACAAACTCATGAGTTGAAATACCAGTGTTTGAAACCAAAACTTTACCAGTAATATCAAATAAATTGATTTCACAGATTGTAGCTTGATTTTTATCCATGCTAATAGTTACGTTTTCTTTAGCAGGATTAGGGAATAATCCTAAGTAATTGCTTACGTTTACTTCAGTAACACTTACATTTGAAAGGAAACCAAACTGAACCGCAATACGTGGGCTAATAAATTGAGCAATGGTATCAATGTATGCTTTTGCGCGTGAAGCACTCATGAAAGGATTGGTTTTCATAGCTAATGAATCAGCGTTTCTTCCAGTTCCTAATCCGTAAGTATTATTTGCTTGAACTGTTGGTCTATCCCACCATTCCCAAGGAGAACCTTCAGCAGGGAAACTTGAAATAAATGGATATAAGTTTTTGATACCATTAGAAATGGCTAATGCTCTTGTAGAAATAGCATCATTATAATTATAAGCATTAATTTTATCATTTACTCCTAAGCTATTAGCAAAAGGAACAACTGCACCAGCGCCCGAAGCGCTGTTAATTACTGTAATACCTGTAGTAGGAACAATTACATTTCCAGTTCTATATGGAGCAAAAAAATCAGTTGGGCAATGCATACCAACAATAGGCAAAGTGCTTGCATCCA
>JBIILW010000357.1:0-2539 GCA_044338265.1 Bacteroidia bacterium
CTGGAATACGGGCTATATTTTCTTTAAACATGAAGGAAATTATAAGAATAAAGTTAATGAAATAAAACCTTTACGCTTTCATTTAGGAAAAGACTTGGGAAGAGGATATGTTGAGGTAAATTTACCTTTGGTTAATATAAACGGATCTTTATCTAAATTATTCATTGATTTTGATTTGAACAAAGTTTATGCTGCTCAAAATATCATTGATTTCAATATTGACAATGACCGCCAGTCAACTGCTGCTGCTGATACTTCTTGGATGTCAAATATGAGAAGAAATTTGGAAAAATCTTTTACTTTTTCTAAGGCTGAATAACTACAATGAAGAATAAAATCATCATTTTTTTTATAGTATTTATAACAATGATTGTTGCTTGTCAGAAGGACAATAACATCGTTTCTCCTGTTCCAAAGTTGGACATTGATTCACCTGCAACGCCATATCTTTTGTTAACACCTGCCGGTTTTCCTCCTATAAAAATACCGTCAATAAATCCTATGACAGTAGAGGGAATAGCATTAGGAAGAAAATTGTTTTATGATCCTATTTTATCGTTAGATAATACACAAGCATGCGCAAGCTGCCACCGACAAAATTTCTCTTTTACCGATAGCAATACCACGTTTAGTAAAGGAATTACAGGTGCAATTGGCTTTAGAAATGCGATGCCAATTATGAATTTAGCTTGGGAGAAAAAGTTTTTTTGGGATGGTGGTTCTGCTACGCTAGAAGATCAAGTAATAGCACCAATTTTAAATCCGATAGAAATGCATGAAACTTTACCCAATGTTTTAAATAAATTGAAAAGTCATCCTGAATATCCTAGATTATTTAAAAGAGCTTTTGGCACCGATACTATTACCACCATGCTTTTAATGAAAGCAGTAGCTCAATTTGAAAGAACCATTATTTCAGCAAACAGTAAATACGATAAATATGTAAGAGGTGAATTAGATTTATCGGCTGATGAGTTAGCAGGAAAAGAATTATTTATAGATCAAGCCAAAGGCGATTGTATCCATTGTCATATATTGGGAAGTACATTTACCGATTTTGATTTTAAAAACAATGGATTGGATTCTGTTTTTAAAGACATGGGCAGGTATAATATTACTTTAAAAGATTCAGATAAAGGAAAGTTTAAAACACCGTCATTAAGAAATATAGAGCTTACAGCGCCATACATGCACGATGGAAGATTTACTACTTTAGAACAAGTAATAGAGCATTATAATAGTAATTTTATTATTACTCCTACCACCGATGTAAACATAGTTTTGTTAGATAAATTAAGGGGACGATTAACAACTTCAGAAAAATCACAAATCATAGCGTTTTTAAAAACGCTAACTGATTATGATTTTATTTCAAATCCCAATTTTAAAAAACCATAAACAATGAAAAATTTAATCATCATAATATTGGCCATTTTTAGTTTAATGGCATTTACCCATAAAGAAAAACCAACTACAATTCAGTTTAAAGTATTTGGTAATTGCCCGGAGTGCAAAGAAAGAATAGAAGCAGTATTGGAAGTAAAAGGAGTGAAATCGGCAGAATGGAACGTAGATACAAAAAAGATGGAAGTAGTATACATGGCCGATAAAATTACCATTGAAAAAATACACGAATTAATAGCCAGTGTTGGACACGATACTGAGAAAGTTAAAGCTCCTGATCAAGTATATTTAAAACTTCCTGATTGCTGCATGTACAGGGATAATGATAATACGCATCATGATTAGGTTTAAGTATTAAGTATGAATGATGAAGTATGAAAAAAATAAGGAATAACGAATTGTAACTTAGCATTACGTTTGTTTATTTTTAGCTGCTTGCTACTGGCAACTAGAATCTAGCATCTGGTATTTTTTATCATTCATCATTTATACTTCATCATTCATTCATACTTCATTCAACATCCAAAATTCAACATTTTTTAAAATTATGAAAAAATACTACTTAATGGTTGTGGTGGTTTTGCTATGCAATTATGTAATTGCGCAGCAAAATATGATCCTAAAAGGAATAGTTGTAGATACTGATTTGAAAGGTAATATTTCACCTATTCGAGGAGCTTTTGTTAGGTGGTTAAATGATAAAAACATTGAGGTATCTGATAGCAATGGTGTGTTTATGATTCCAATTTCTAACCAAACAAAATACTTAATTGTATCGTATGTTGGATATAAAACTGATACTATTTTTGTGGCGGAAAAAAGGTTTCTAAAAGTACTTTTAATTACAAAAAACAGGCTTAAAGATGTAAATATAAATGTAGAAAGAAAAGGCTCAGAAATTAGTTTTATTGATCCTTGGAAAACTACTGTGATGAACGAAAAGGAATTGTTCAAAGCTGCTTGTTGTAACTTAAGTGAAAGTTTTGAAACCAATCCATCTGTTGATGTAAATTTAACCGATGCCATTACTGGAACGAAGCAAATTCAAATGCTTGGTTTGGCAAGTCAATATTCCCAATTAACGCAAGAAATGATTCCCGGAGCTAGAGGACTTTCGGTAAATTATGGTAGTGCA
>JBIILW010000051.1:0-9637 GCA_044338265.1 Bacteroidia bacterium
AATAGTTGAAACAATAAATCGTTTTGCGCACCACTGGTATCTTGGTATTCATCTACCAAAAAGTACAAGTACTTTTCTTGGTATTGCGCTAGTATTTCAGGTTTTTGGGTGAATGCTTCAATCACCCATAAAATCATATCGGCAAAATCGTAGCGATTGTGTTGTTTTAGCTTAGCTTGATAGGTTTCAAAAGTAGCAGAAGCAGCTCGTAAAACCTGCATTTTCTGCAGTTCTTTATCGAAGGCGGCTTGCTTTAAATCGCCAGCGTTAAACTCTTTGTATTTGCGTTTGTACACAAACTCATCGCGGGTTTTGATGTCTTCTAAATAAGTATCAATTTTGCTACTGATTAAAGCTGCGCTCCAATTTTCGCGCTTCATGGCTTGATATAAATTTAATAATCGATCGGTTTCATAATAAATATCGCCAGTATAACGTTTCAGTGGATTTTCAGCTTCAAACTTATCAATGATTTCATGCACCAAATTTATTTGTTCTAACTCGCTAATGGCATCCAAACTTCTTATTCCAAAGTAGTCTAAGTTATCTTGAATAACGGCATTGCTAAAAGCATGAAAAGTAAAAATGTCAATTCTATACGCATCTGTTCCAATAATTTCAATGAGGCGTTTGCGCATGGCAATGGTTCCTGCATCGGTATAAGTTAGGCATAAAATACTTTCGGCTGTGGTATCGGTTTTGGTTAAAATATTGGCAATTCTACTTGCTAATATTTGTGTTTTTCCTGTTCCTGGCCCGGCTATCACAAGCATAGGGCCATCAATTTGGTCTACTGCAATGCGTTGCTCTGCATTCAATTGATTTAATAAATCGGTAAAAGGGATTTTTGTTTGTGGCATTTTCAAAAGTAATGATAAATGAGAAGAGTTGCCACAGGTTTCACAGAAAACTCAGAAAAATTAACCGCAAAGTTCACAAAGTTATGCGCAAAGAGCACAAAGGAATTTGCCACAGATTTCACAGATTACACAGAAAAATTAACCGCAAAGGTCGCAAAGTTATGCGCAAAGAACATAAAGAAAATTTGTACCATATTGCATTGATTACTCAGAAAGAAATTTTGGATTTTGAATGATTAATTTTTGCCACAGATTGCACTGATTACACTGAGAAATTAACCGCAAAGGTCGCGAAGGTATGCGCAAAAGAACACAAAGGAATTTGCCATAGATTTTACCAAAAAAGAGGTTATTTTACAGTTAATGAATATTTGCTATAACTATATTTTGGAGGTAAGTTAGCGATGGAAATAATACTTAAACTGGTACTAATAAGCATTACAGGAAAAGAAATAACTGCGGCTAACTGATTGACAGAATTTTCAGTGTTTTTTTTACTGATTCCATAAACCATAAATGCAGTAGTAAACAATGCAATTCCGGTAAAAACACGTGCAATTAAATGTTTGGAATGGTAGGCGTTATTATGAAATTGAATAGATTTTAAATAACTGTAAAGACAATTATATTCATTGATTTGATTTGGTTCAGATTTGAAAATTAACGAATCGCCATTAACACGTTCCAATACCAATGTTTTGGAACTTTTATTTTTAAATTTACAATGAACTTTTATAGGCAATTTAAACGATTGCGCATCTGAAATTTCACCATTGGAATTTGATGATAAAATGATGCTTTGTTGTGCATTGCAAAGCATAGCAAACATCAAGAGAACGAATAAATAAATTGCTGATTTCATATTAGTAAAAACTCCATTTGGTTTTGGTATTATATCTTTTATTAGCACTTTTTAGTTCATAATAAGTTAAAGTTCCAGCTGATGCGCTGATTAACCAATAAGCAATTACATTTCCTGAATATCCAGCATCCATAAAAAAGGCAAAGGAAATTAAACTTGTTTCAAATGCTGCTGCATATAATAAAGTGGTAATAAAGTTGGAATGATTTCTTACAAATACAATGTTTTTTACATTCAATGTCAGCGTATCTTTTTTGTTTTTTAAAATGGTTAAATATGGAAATTGATAACTTAATGCTTTGCCCTTTATTTTAGTTATTCCACTGTCTGTTTGATATTTTATTATCAGTTTCTTAGGCATTTTAATGGATATTCTATCCAATGAATTCATTTTTTCTAACTTAATATATTGTGCATTTGCAATTAAGTTAGCTAAAAACAAGACTATAAAAAGAATTAATTTATTTAACATAAATCCTCCATTTCCTAGTGTTAAAATTCTTTGGTAGTTTCCTTATTAATGCTGCCGAGGAAATAATGGATATAGCACTCATTGGAATTCCTAATATTATAGCCATTGTAAGCGAAGAACCACCGTCATCTGAATGTGAAGGAAAGAAACCAACAATGGTTAAAGGTGTTATAAACAATGCCATTCCCGTAAAAAATGTTGCTGCTGTTTGAACCAAAGCATCACTTTTTTTGGAAAAATAAATGTGTGAAACTTCACCTATAGTGCAATCATAATTTTGTGGTTGATTGTAATATTTTTTGAAAAACAAACTGTCGCCTACTATTTTTTGGAGCAGCAATTTTTCGTAAGCACCATTTTTAAATTGTATATAAACTTCAGCTGGCAATACAACTGATTTTATTTTTCCATTGCTTATTTTTTCTATAAATAATTTTTGTTGCGCATTGCAAAGCAAAGCAACAATGGAAAATATAAATAGGAAATATATTTTTTTCATTAATCAAATATAAGGAAGTAAATTAATTATGCTAATAAAAGAAAGTAAGAAGTGTGAATGTTAAAGTAAGAAGTGTGAATGTTAAAGTATGAAGTGTGAATGTTAAAGTATGAAGTATGAATGTTAAAGTATGAAGTATGAATGTTAAAGTAAGAAGTATGAATGTTAAAGTAAGAAGTATGAATGTTAAAGTAAGAAGTGTGAATGTTAAAGTATGAATGATGAAGTATGAAAAAAAAATCGAAATTCGAATATCTAAATTCGAAATTACAATCAGCCAGAAGCCAGCTGCTAGAAGCTAATTGCTAAAAATTCCTTAAACTTGCACTCATTTTATTAGTAAAAAATAAGCATTGCAGTTCAATCCATTCCAATATCATTTACCCGTTGCAGATATCATAGACGAGGTAAAAAATCATTTAGCCAAAAACAATACTTTAATAGTAAATGCGCCTCCAGGAGCGGGAAAAAGTACGCTTTTGCCTTTGACTTTATTGGATGAAAATTGGTTGGCTGGCAAAAAAATTATTATGTTGGAACCACGAAGGTTAGCTGCTAAAACCATTGCTACCCGTATGGCAGAACTTTGGGGCGATAAAGTGGGAGAAACCATTGGTTACCGCATTCGGATTGAAAACCGAGTAAGCGCACAAACCAAAATAGAACTAGTAACCGAAGGTATTTTAACCCGCATGTTACATACCGATAATGCGTTAGAAAATGTGGGCTTGGTGATTTTTGATGAATTCCATGAACGCAGTTTATTTGCCGATGTGGCCATGGCATTATGCCGAGAAGCTCAACAAATATTAAGACCTGATTTGCGCATGATGGTTATGTCGGCTACGCTGAACATGCCACAATTAACTGCCTTGTTAAACTGCCCTGTGGCGGTAAGTGAAGGAAAACAATATCCAGTAGAAATAAAATATGTAGGTGAAGGTGATGCTTTTTTATTGCCCGAAACTACTTCACAAGTAATTGTGAAAGCAGTAAAAGAAAACGAAGGCGATGTATTGGTATTTTTACCTGGCGAAGGTGAAATACGCAAATGTGCTGAACTATTGAAAACTAAACTAACTGACTTTGCCATTCATCCGCTATACGGACAATTACCGCAACGGGAACAATTTGCCGCCATTATGCCAAATAAAAATGGCAAACGAAAAGTGGTTTTAGCTACTTCTATAGCTGAAACCAGTTTAACCATTGAAGGAGTGAAAATAGTAATTGATTCAGGATTTGCGCGTGTTTCAAAGTTTGACCCTAAGTCAGGATTATCGCGATTAGAAACAGTTCAAATTACCAAAGATTCGGCTGATCAACGCGCAGGACGTGCGGGAAGATTAAGTGCTGGTGTTTGTTATAGAATGTGGACCAAAGCCAATCAGGAAAGAATGATTGAACACCGAATTCCTGAAATAATGGAAGCCGATTTGGCTGCTTTGGTTTTAGATATGGCTAAGTGGGGAATTAGTAATTTAAACCTATTAACTTGGTTAAGTCCGCCTCCAAAAGCTGCGGTAATGCAAGCCGTAGATGTGCTTACCAATTTGAATGCATTAGACTTAAACAAACGCATTACAGAACATGGAAAAGAAATTCATCAATTGCCTTGTCACCCCAGAATAGCGCACATGCTTTTAAAGGCAAAACAAGACAATGCCATTGCGCTAGCAACCGATATAGCAGCCATATTAGAAGAGCGAGATCCATTGCCAAAAGACAGCGGAATAGATATTAACTTACGCATAGAAGCATTGAGGCGAAGCCGCCAAAATAATAGTGCTGGCAACCGATTTGGAAGAATAGAAAAGGTTGCAGAATCGTACCGGAAAATGCTGAACCAAGAAGCAGAAAACGGCCCAATTGATGACCATGAAACAGGTTTGTTGTTGGCATATACTTACCCTGAACGAATTGCTTTTGCAAGGCCAGGAAATAATGCACAATTTCAATTAGCCAATGGAAAAATAGCAGCCATTGGGCATAGAGATAATTTGGCAAATGAACCTTGGCTTGCCGTGGCGCATATAGATACTAGAGATGGTTTAGGGAAAATATTTATGGCATCGCCATTGAATCCAAAAGATTTATTACCCTTGGTAAAAGAACGTGAAGTAATTACTTGGGATACCCGAAAAGGGGGATTGATAGCTACCAAAGATTTAAGAATTGGTAGCATTGTATTACAATCAAAACCATTGGCAGCGCCCAGTGAAGAAAATTTGGTAGCAGCTATTTGCACAGCAATAAAAAATGAAGGTGAGGCATTATTGAATTTTGATGAAGCATTTACCCAATTACAAAACAGAATTTTGAGTGTATGTAAATGGAATCAATACAAAGATTGGCCAGATGTAAGTACTGATGAGTTATTGCTAAACAATATGGATTGGTTAGGATTTTATTTGCCCAAAGTAAAACGACCTGACGATTTAAAGAAAATAAATTTGAGTGAGGCCTTGCTTCAATATTTAAGTTGGGATCAGCAGCGAACTTTAAACACTTTAGCTCCTGCTAAAATAAATGTACCTAGCGGTTCTAATATTGGTATTGAATATTTGGCAAATGGCGAAACCCCTATCCTATCGGTTCGCTTACAAGAAGTATTTGGTATGGCAGATACGCCAACGATTAATAACGGTAAAATTCCTTTGGTGCTGCACTTACTATCACCAGGATTTAAACCGGTGCAAGTAACTTCCGACTTAAGAAGTTTTTGGAATAATACTTATTTTGAAGTAAAAAAGGAACTGAAACGCAGGTATCCAAAACATGCTTGGCCCGAGGATCCTTGGACAGAAAAAGCAGTGGCTAAAGGTGGCCCGAGGAGGTACTAAATTTAGCCACAGATTACACAGAAAATTTAACCACAGAGTTCACAGAGGTTTTCACAGAGAACACAAAGGGATTTTGATCAGATTTTAGACATATTCCGAATTATCGAA
This sequence comes from Bacteroidia bacterium, assembly GCA_044338265.1. Classification (GTDB taxonomy): domain Bacteria; phylum Bacteroidota; class Bacteroidia; order UKL13-3; family UKL13-3; genus JAAFJM01. Next base: position 5,645 of record JBIILW010000051.1, read on the forward strand.
AATTTAGAAAACACAGATTGGAATTTTGAATGTTGGATTTTAAAATATAGTTAGTAAATTTGTGTAAAGTAAAATAAAAATGGATTTAGAAGCTAGAAAAATAATGTTTGTTCAAGAGTTTCTTCGTATTAAAAATGAAGACTTGATAAAAGGTTTGGAAAGTTTTCTACGTAAAGGTAAAACTGATATTTTAGAAAATGAATTTAAACCCATGAGTTTAGAACAATTGCATGAAGAAATCAATCAATCGCTTATTGACTCTAAAAATGGAAATTTAATAAAAGCAACAGATTTAAAAGCCAAAATAGATCAATGGACTTAACCGTTTATTGGACGCAATTTGCCGAAGATAAATTATTTGATATTTTCAGTTATTTCGAACAAAAAGCTGGAGTATATACCGCTAGAAAAATCGTTAAAGAAATAGTTGACACCACTATTAACTTATCAAATCATCCTAAAAAAGGTACAATTGAAGTTCTGCTGAGTGACAAGCCACAAGAATTTAGATACTTGGTTCATAAAAACTACAAAGTTATTTATTGGATAAATGAAATAGAAAATCGAATTGAGATTTCAACGGTTTTTGACTGTCGACAAAATCCTGTTAAAATTCTATATTAGTATTTTATTATTTACTCATTTCCATGCTTAGCAATTTAACTACAAGTCTAAAATACATTATTGCCATACTTGCTAGCTTCCTTATTTTACTGGGGTTTTATGTGATGTTAAACATGACATATCCTTACTTTTCATTTAAAACTGATATCGATTTTTTGCTTACCAAACAAAGTATTCTGCATGTAAAAACATGGCGATTATCTTTTTATTTACACATAAGTAGTTGCTTAATAATACTCCTTTTTGGTTGGCTACAATTTGTAAAGATTATAATTGAAAAAACACCGAAATTTCACCGGTTATTAGGTAAAATTTATGTGCTCTTAGTTTTGATATTATGCGCACCAAGTGGATTGATTATGGGGATTTATGCCAATGGTGGAATATGGTCCAAATTATCTTTTGTGATTATTTCAGTTTTATGGTGGACATTTACTTTATTATCTTATTTACAAATTAGGAAAGGCAATGTAAACCATCATATTCATTGGATGATTAGAAGCTACGCATTAACTTTAACAGCACTCACTTTGAGGCTTTATGTATTGGTTTTGCCGCATTATTTTATTTTACCAGCTAAAGAAATGTACACCTTGGTAGCTTGGTTAAGTTGGATTCCTAATTTAATTATAGCAGAAATAATGATTGGTTTGAAGTTATTTACATGGAAGCATTCACTTCCATAAACTTCCCTAATTCATTTATTTTAAAAACTTTTTCCTTCACAAAATCAGTTTTCAAAAGCTCATTGTTAAAGTCGAATTTATAATAAACTTCTTTCCAAGTTCTTTTATATTCATTACAATTTATTATACCATTGTTAAAGCTAAATATACTTAAATATTCACCCGATTGCGCAGCAACAACTTTGTAGTCAATGACATTACCATTTTTGCTGTAAGTGGCTAAAACATGATAAATATGGCGCATTTCTTTTGGACAAGCATTTTCGGAAGTATCAACTGAATAATGTATAACAATTACAGAATCATTTATGTAGCATTTGTTCAAACAATTATACGATACTGAATTATTTGGATTGTCTTTTTTTTCATTTAAAAACATGGCTTGCATACTTACCAAATTCAATCCTTCATTCCAATTTCTTCCGTTATAGTCTTCATAATTAAAGTTTGATACTTGGTATTTATTGATTTCAAATTGGCTAGTATTACTTTTTATTTCATCTAAAAACTTCACAAAGTTTGACGGGTTCTTTGCATAATTTTCTAATTCTTCTTCACTTAAAAAACACAATAACATGTTTTTATAATCGTTGCTTGCAGTATCAAAAACAATCCTTTTGTCGTTGAAAAAACGTTCTTTTATATTGGCCAATTTAAATCCAGCTTCTTCACACATGTAGCTAATTTGAAAGTCCACAAAATAACTAGCCAAAAAATTGGCAACGAAATATTCAGTAAATAATGATTCATTAGGTGCTTCAAAAACATAGTTTTCAATCCATTCATCATTTTGCTTTCTTGAGCATTTAAAAACTATAAATTCATACAAATTTGCAGCTTCTTGAAACTGCTTATCTTTCATTAACAATTCACCAAGTTTTATGTAATTTCCATAATTAGGAAATAGTGTAATAGCTCTTTTTACATTCCAAATGGCTTTTTTAAGGTTTACATCTTCTTGATTAATTCCTTTATTTAAATATTCATCGGCCAACGATTTAAATTGTTCAGCATGAATAATTTTAAAATTATTAACAGAATCAAAATTATAAATTGAACTTACTCTTAAAGCGGGAATGTCTATTTCTTCTATTTCTGTTTGACTTTTACAAAACGAAAAAAATAGTATTATAATGAAAAGGCTAAATTTTGTAATTGATTTCATATTTTAACTATTTTGAAGCTACCATATTAGAATCAGAAAAATTTTTGGGAACATCCTGATCTATAATTTTACCAGAATCATCAATGGTAAATGTAGCTTTCGACAATGAAATATAATCTTTAATTTTATTTTCTTCAAAACTCACCTCAGTAATTGGGCTTTCCCAAACCCTGTTATAATCTTCCAATACAATTTCACCATTGCTCATTGAACTTGTTCTCACACGTTCAGCAGAACATTGGCAAGCAATGGGCTTCCTTGAAATAATTTCACCAGTTGCATTGTTGTAAACTGCCAATGTGGTGTTCACTGGTTGCATATCTTCACCCCAAAAACTAATAGAATTATAAACCAAAGCGGTGTAAAGTTCGGTTTCCTTGACTTTAGCTACATAAAAATAATCGTGTGAAACATCTCTACCAAATCTGGTATTTTGCATTTCGGGAATAAATCTCGCAAAATCGTAACTGATTGATTCCTTATATCCATCCAATTCTACGTTCTCTTAACTAATTACTAATTGATTATTAGTACTTGGAAATGCGTTTTTAAATAAATTAAACAATGAATTTCCTTCCATTTTAGTCAATTGATTCGCTTTTAAATTAACCATCAATTCGTGGTATTTAGGTAAATTAGTAATGCCTTTCAGTCTCCAATCTTTTGCTAATAAAATGGTATCGGTAAATCCAAAACGAAAAGCATCTTGTAATTCATATAGCGCGCTATTGAAGTAGCCAGATTCTTTTTCATTTGAAAATTTAGTTAATAAATAATAAGCGCATGCCTGTTTGTAATAAATATTTGATTTTGGTTGAAACTGAATGGATAAGGCCACTTCATAGGATTGATTTGCTTCTTTCAATGATTTATTTGTATTCATATCAAGTAATGCATTTCCAAGTTCATAATATGTTTTAGCATCAGGAAAAATTAACAAGGAAGATTTAAAAGTACGAACAGCTGCGTAAAAGTTTTTTTTGTTTTTATATAAATCAATGGCTTTTAAAAACAATTCCCTGCTTTTATTTTTAATAGAATCATTTCCTAATTCCTCTGAATCAAAAATAACATCTTTTACGAGTTCATTATCGTATAACTTATCTTCAGTTAGTTTTTGTAATTTCACTTTTGCCACTTGGTTTTTGTGTGAGTTACCACAACCAAAATAGCAAAGGAAAGTAATTAGTAAAAAACTTAAATTGAGTTTGTTTTTCATTGATTAAATGATTTTGGAGGCAATATAAAAGAATAAATGATTGAAAGTAAAAAAGTAAAGTAAAAAAAAAGGCCACCCTTTCGGGTAGCCTTTTCTTTATTTGCGTAGTACTTACGCTAGAAGAAACTTCTTAGTTTTTCAACAATTTAAATACTTGAGTATTTGACTCTGTTGTGTAACGTACAAAGTAAATTCCTTGTTTCAATTTGTCAACACCATTAACAGTAATAGTAGATGTACCTTTAACCACGTCAATGTTTTGGCTAATGATTGTTCTACCATTGATGTCAGAAACTTCA
>JBIILW010000358.1:0-2531 GCA_044338265.1 Bacteroidia bacterium
ATTTTATTTTAGGTTTGAATGCTGTTAATCTCGATCAATCGGGATGCAATTATTAATATATGAAAATAGGAATTTTTTTTGGTGGAAATAGCCGTGAACGTGAAGTTTCGTTTGCCGGTGGACGTACAGTTTACGATAATTTAGATAAAACACTTTTTGAGGCAATTCCCATTTTTGTCGATAGCTTTAATAATTTTATTTTGCTCGATTGGCACTTTATTTACAAAGGTTCAATTCGTGATTTTTATCCACCAGTTTCAGCTTTAAAAAACCAAAAAACCGATATACAAGTATATGCCGAAAACTTAGCATCGGCCCATGAAGACAATGGTAAATCATTGATAAAAAAATTAGGAAAAACTTTAAAAGCCGAAGACTTAAAAGGTTTAATTGATTTTGCATTTTTAGCGCTTCATGGCGCCAATGGCGAAGATGGAACCATACAAGGTTTGTTGGAATTTATGGACATTCCGTACAGTGGTTCTGGAATTATGCCAAGCTCATTGGGAATGAACAAACGCTTGCAAAAACAATTGATGCAAAGTGCTGGAATGAATGTTCCAAATTATTTATCTTTCCAAAAATCAGAGTTGCATAATTTAAAAAATATTTACCAAAATGTGAAGCAACAAGTTGGTTTTCCTTTTGTAGTTAAACCCGCTAATCAGGGAAGTTCTGTTGGGGTTTCGGTAATCAATAACGATAATTTTGAAGACTTTGAGAACGCTGTTTTAAAATCGTTTTTTATTCAAAATTTCACTCCAATTGATTGGATTAATAAAGACGAAAAAACCAAAACTCAATTCATTCAAAAAATTACTGATGTAAAAGAAGGAATTGGCTTACCAGCCATTGCCACAGTAAATAATAAAAAGGAATTGATTTATAATCCTGATGATTTATGGGCATTGTTTGATGAAGTTTTTGAGGGAAATTCGAATAATAAAATTCTAAATTCGAAAAAAACATCCAACATTCAAAATTCAAAATCCAACATTCAATTAGAAAGTATTTACTCAGAAACAGAATGTTTAATTGAAGGATTTATTGAAGGAAGAGAGTTTAGCTGTATTGTACTTAAGAATGAAGATGGAACTGCGGTGGCATTGCCTCCAACCGAGATTGTAAAAGGTAAAGAAATTTATGATTATCGCAGTAAATATTTACCAGGATTAAGCCGAAAAATAACTCCAATAGATATTGCAGATAAAAAGATTGATGAAATAAGAACTGCTTGTGAAAAGTTGTTTACTTTCTTCAATTTCCATGTGTATGCCCGCATTGATGGATTTATCAATAACGAAGGAAAATTGTTCTTGAATGATCCAAATACCACAAGTGGAATGATGCCTTCCAGTTTCTTTTTTCATCAAGCTGCCGAAATTGGTTTGAATCCTTCACAGTTTTTAACTTATATTATTCGAACTTCTATAGCAGAAAGGGCTCAATCGCAACAAGTGCATTTTCATCATTTGCAATTATTGGAATATTTAGACCATCAAATTGCTCAAAATAAAAGCAAGAAAAGTGATAAAAAACGAGTAGCAGTTTTCATGGGAGGTTATTCAACCGAGCGACATATTTCGGTAGAAAGTGGTAGAAATATTTATGAAAAATTAGCATCTTCAGCTAAATATCAACCTTTTCCGGTATTTGTAACGGGAAATGATCAAGCACATGAATTGTGGTTATTGCCAGTAAATGTGATGTTGAAAGACAATGCAGACGACATCAGAGAAAAACTTTCGGGTTACAAACGTTTGCCAATTATGGATAAAATTATAGCTGATTGCAAACCAATAATTGATAAATATGGTGATGCTGACAAGCAATTATTTGCTCCGCGAAAGATTGATTACAAGGAATTGAAAAAAATGGCAGATCATGTATTTATTGCCTTACACGGCCGGCCGGGTGAAGATGGTACTGTTCAAACATATTTGAATAAACTAAAAATTCCTTATAACGGAAGTGGCGTAGAAAGTAGTAAGATTACTATCAATAAATATGATACCAATGAATTGCTAAAAAATCATAAAATTCTGATTGCAGAACATATGTTGGTTCAACAAAAAGAATGGAAAAAAAGCATTAATGAAGTCATCAAACAAGTAGAGAAAATTGGTTATCCGTTAATAGCCAAACCCGCTGATGACGGTTGTAGCAGTGCTGTGAAGAAGATTAAAACCCGCGATGATTTAATCAATTATGCTGAAGGAGTTTTTAGACCTTTGGAAATAATGGAAGCAGAATTAGCGCAAAGATTAGGTTTAAAACCGAAAGAAGAATTCCCCATGAAGCAATATTTTTTAGTAGAAAAATTTGTAGAAAAAGGAGAGGCAAAACACTTTTTGGAAGTTACTGGAGGTTTGCTCACGCAATATAAAAAAGGTAAATTAACTTATGAAATGTTTGAACCAAGTGAAACATTAGCAGAAGGAGAAATACTTTCATTGGAAGAGAAATTTTTAGCCGGACAAGGACAAAATATTACACCAAGTAGGTTCAGTAAAAGTCCAAAAATTCAAAAC
>JBIILW010000359.1:0-2527 GCA_044338265.1 Bacteroidia bacterium
ATATTGCCGAAGCCATTTGGTTTTGTTTAAATCGTCCGTACAGGGTAAATATAAATGAACTGATAATTATGCCAACCGCTCAGCCTATTGCTAGTATTATAAATAGGAAGTAGGTTGAATTGTTGATAGGTTGATAAATTGATTAGGTTTTTGGTTCTGTATATTTTTTTTGCCCATTGCCCATTGCCCATTGTCTATTGCTTTCACTTCGCACTTTTGTCACTTCGCACTTCGCAATTTTTTATAATCGGTGATATTATTATCAAGTTTGTAACTATGTTTGCGATGCAATAAATTTGATTTATGAATAAAATATTTTTGATACTTAAGCGAGAGTTTACTACAAGGGTTAAAAAGAAGTCTTTTTTAGTTATGACTATTGTTTCGCCATTATTGATTGTATTGTTTTACGGTATTACCATTTATTTTACTATTAATGGACCCGGAAATGAAGAAATAAAAACAGTTTTTGTAAATGATAATAGCGGATTAATAACTGATAAATTAACTAATAATAAAATATTTAATTTTAAGTATGGATCAATTGAAAATTCTACGCCACGTGAGTTTTTGAAAATTAATCCTGCTTATTATGCATTACTGCAAATTCCTGATTCATTTGGGTTAAATAATACCAATGGAATAAAGCTATTAGCCACTGACCAGCCTAGTGTTTCGCAAATTGATTACATAGAAAATGAAATAGAAAAATATGTAAAAAATGAGCAATTGGCTAATTATAAAATTGACCAAAGTATCATTGATAAAATAAATGAAACGAATGTAAAATTAAGTACTACAAAAATTAATTTTGAAAGCCAAGAAGAAGAAAAAAGTAATTCAGGTGCCGCCACTGCATTAGGAATGGGAGGTGCATTTCTCATTTATTTATTCATATTTTTATATGGTGTAATGGTAATGAAAGGTATTATTGAAGAAAAAACCAATCGCATTGTTGAAATTATAATTTCATCGGTGAAACCATTTCAATTAATGATGGGTAAAATACTCGGAATTGCAAGTGTTGGATTATTACAATTTGTAATTTGGGTAGCACTTATTTTATTGGCAATGCCAATAGTAAGCTCATTTTTGATTGGTGATCATGTGAAAGATTTAGCAGCTGTTTCCTCACAATTACCTGATGCAATGCCAGCAAATGCCCTCAGTGGAAATTCATTTTTAGATGGTTTGTTATCATTTAATTATCCATATTTAATTGCTGTGTTTTTATTTTATTTTATAACAGGATATTTGTTTTATGGAGCATTGTTTGCTGCCATTGGCAGCGCTGTAGATAACGAAACCGATACCCAACAATTTATGTTACCCGTTACCATGCCTTTGGTTTTTTCCATTGCTTTAGCCCAAGGGTTAGTTTTAAACGCACCCAACGGAACTGCTGCATTTTGGTTGTCTATTATACCTTTTACCTCTCCAGTTGTTATGATGATTCGATTGCCTTTTGGTGTACCAACATGGGAACTCTTATTATCCATGTCATTAATGATTTGTGGTTTTATGTTTACCGTTTGGTTAGCTGCTCGAATATATAGAATTGGCATTTTAACATTTGGCAAAAAACCAACTTACAAAGAAATTTGGAAGTGGATAAAAATGAGTAATTAATTCATGAGCATTACTCATCCGCTGCGAATTAGTAGTTACCGGTATTTTATATTAACACGATTTTTTTTAACGTTTGCCTATCAAATAATTGCAGTTGTAATTGGCTGGCATATTTATAAACTCACCAACGATGTATTGGCTTTGGGTTTAATTGGTTTGGCAGAGGCTGTTCCTGCAATTAGCATTGCTTTATTTGCAGGACATGTAGCAGACAAACATAACCGAAAAAAGATCATGCAATTTAGCATGTTAACCATGTTGCTTGGCGCAATAGGTTTATTGTTTGTTACAAGTATTTCATTTCCCAAAACTTTACAAGTAAATGCCATTTATGGTTTAATCATGTTAATTGGTTTGGGAAGGGGTTTTTATGCGCCTGCTGGGCAAGCCATTTTAACTCAATTAGTAAGTAAAGAACAATTAGTAAAAGGTAGCACTTTTTATAGTACTACTTGGCAAATTGCATCTATTGTTGGTCCAGCAAGTGCGGGATTTTTGTATAATTATTTCGGAATTACCAATAGTTTTATTGTAATTATTTGTCTTTTTTCTATTGCATTTACTTTTTTAACTTTAATAAAAGTAAAAAAACATATTGTATCCATGAAACACGATTCTATTTGGTTGAATTTAGCAGAAGGAATCAAATATGTATTGAACCATAAAATAATTTTAGGTGCACTTTCACTCGATTTATTTTCAGTTTTGTTTGGAGGTGCTGTGGCCTTGTTACCAGCGTTTGCTCATGAAATATTAAATGTTGGTCCGCAAGGATTAGGTTATTTGCGAGCAGCACCGTCATTAGGAGCTAGTTTAACAATGATTGCTTTTTCGTTTTATGGAAACTTCAAAAATCCCGGACAAACATTAATCATTGTGGTAGCTGCATTTGGAATTT
>JBIILW010000360.1:0-2525 GCA_044338265.1 Bacteroidia bacterium
AATAATAAAATTATTTTGAATAGCTACAATTTATAATACTGTTCGGGCTGGGCTTGCCCCAGCCCCAATTGAATCATTTGAATAATCCGCATCATTTTGGGCAACCGCAAGGGTTGCCCCCCCACATTATTCAAAACAATTATGCCATGCATGTGATTTGGCATTTTTTGGAAAACAACTAATCCAAGATTCAGATGTAAATATACTAATTCTTAAAAAAACTTAGGAACAAATACCAAAGCAGCAATAATTACCGAAACAATGGATGCAACTAAAACGCCTGCTGCAGCTAAGTCTTTAACCAATCCAGCTTGTAAATGGTTTTGTGGATGAAGTAAATCCACTAATTTTTCAATGGAAGTATTTAAAGCTTCAGCAGTAATTACCAAACCAATTGCAAAGCATAAAAAAAGCCAATCTTTAATTTCTATATTAAAGTATAAACCTGCAATAATTACCACAACGGTTGCTAATAAATGAACTTGTGCGTTGGCTTCGTTTTTAAACAACCAAAACAAACCTTTAAAAGCTGGTCCGAATGATTTTATTCTATTTATAATAAATTTTATCATGCGTTATTTGTGGTTACGTTTTTTTTATTTCGCCAAATAATCATTTCGCCTAACCAAGTAATAGGAGTTAAGCGCTTACGTTTTTTCAAACCAAATTTTTTGATGCTGTATTTTTTGATGTGATCAATGCTTTCATCAACGGAATCGGTTACTAATAAATGACGCAAATCGTCTTTTGAAACTGTTCCTTTTTCCACCATATCATTGATTAAATTAATCAAATTCTTCCAATATTCAGTTCCAAAAATAATCACTGGAAACTCTTCAATTTTTCCTGTTTGAATTAAAGTTAAAGCTTCAAATAATTCATCCATTGTTCCCCAACCTCCAGGCATAATTACAAATGCGTAAGAGTATTTAATGAGCAAGGTTTTTCGAACAAAAAAGTACCTGAATTCTACCGATTTTTGCACATAAGGATTTTCATGTTGTTCATGTGGCAATACTATGTTACAACCTACAGAATGCCCACCAGCTTCAAAAGCACCTTTATTTGCGGCCTCCATAATTCCGGGTCCGCCACCGGTTAAAACAGTAAAACCTAATTTACTAATTTCAGCACCCATTTCAACCGCTTGTTGGTAGTATAAATCTTCTGGTTTAAAACGAGCACTTCCAAAAACTGTTACACATGGACCCACAAAATGCAAAGACCTAAATCCTTTTAAAAATTCAAATAGAACTTTTACAGAAAAAAGTAATTCCTTTCTTCTACTCCTTGGTCCTTCTAAAAATCTACGTTCACTATTTGCAAAAGTATCACGTAGGTTTTTTATGTTTTGATTTTCCATACTTTATTAGTTGATGGTTGACAGTTGTCAGTTAAAAAAACAGTTATAATTCTTCAAATAATTTAAATTGAAAATTTGATTCAAAATTGATAAACTAAGTTCTAATTTCTATCAACCGACAACTATAAATTTCCTCTATTCGCTTGTTCACGTTCTATGGCTTCAAACAAGGCTTTAAAGTTTCCTTTTCCAAAACTTTTTGCACCTTTACGTTGAATTATTTCATAAAACATGGTTGGTCTATCTTCTACTGGTTTGGTAAATAATTGTAGCAAATAACCTTCATCATCTCTATCTACCAAAATGCCTAATTCTTTTAATGGTTCAATGTCTTCTTCTATTGGACCAACACGGTCTAACAAGTCATCGTAATAGCTGTTTGGAACTTTTAAAAACTCCACACCACGTGCCATTAATTGCTTCACGGTTGAAACTATATCGAGTGTTGCAATGGCTACGTGCTGCACACCTTCACCTTCGTAAAATTCTAAATATTCCTCTACTTGACTTTTTCTTTTTCCTTCGGCAGGTTCGTTAATTGGGAATTTAACATAACCATTTCCATTGCTCATTACCTTGCTCATTAACGCAGAATATTCAGTGCTGATATCATTATCATCAAACGAAAGAATGTTTTTAAAACCCATTACATTTTCGTAAAACGAAACCCAAGGATTCATTTGATTCCAATCTACATTTCCTACACAATGATCTACATATAACAAACCTGTTGGTTCTGGATTATAAACCGATTTCCACTCCACAAAACCAGGCATAAACACGCCAGTATAGTTTTTACGTTCAATGAACAAATGTTCTACTTCGCCATAAGTTTTTATTCCACTCATGCGAACTTCGCCATTTTCATCACTTAAAGTTTTAGGATTTAAACATGAAACACCACCACGTTTGGTAGTTTGTTCGTAAGCATCATAAGCATCATCCACCATTAAGGCCAACACTTTAACGCCATCACCATGTTTTTTATGGTGCTCCGCAATAGGAGAATCGGAGCGTAAAGGAGTTGTTAGCATTAAGCGCATTTTATTTTGCACCAATACATAACTTACTCGGTCTTTTACACCTGTTTCGGGGCCAGCATAAGCCAAGCTTTGAAAGCCAAATGCAGTTTTATAATAATGGGCTGATTGCTTTGCATTTC
>JBIILW010000060.1:0-8537 GCA_044338265.1 Bacteroidia bacterium
GTGCAAGTGGGGTGAACAGAACCATTGACCAAAACACCATGAATAATATTGTGGGAGCTATCAACAATTACGAGCTAAAAGACAGGTTCATTCCAAAATACAATGTGTTTTTAGGAAATGTTTATAATACTTTAAGTTACAAAAAATTTAGTTTGTATACTGAATATTGTCAAAAAAGTGCTGAAACTATATTTAATCCAATTAAAGATAGAATGGAGTTAAAAGATGGAAGAGTTTATTATACAAGTTTATCTTATTCAACCAAAGGATTAGGCATCAACGCACAATACAAACGCATTGAAAGTTTCTCGTTAAGAACATCACCATTAGAAAATTTAAACTTAGGAATGATTGCTTATTTGCCAAGTTTAACCCGCCAAAATGTGTATCGTTTATTGGCTAGGTATAATGCAGTAGTTCAGGAATTAGGTGAAAACGCCTTAGGAATGGAATTTACCATCAAGCCGCAAGCAGCTTATTTTAAAAAGCATCAAACTACTATCAATATTAATACAAGTATAGTGGTTGGTAAAGATAATTTTGATGCGACTCGCTTAAATCCAGTAAATTTTGATACCGATACTGCTCGCTATTTTAGAGAACATTATATTGATGTATCGCACAAATTCAATAAAAAGTTTAAAGCCATGTTGGGTTTTCAATACATCAATTATAATCAACAATTATTTGAACTTAAGTCAAAATTATATGAGTACGTAACGGCAAAAACTTATTTTGGCGAAATGACTTATAAGTTAACGCCTACTCGGTCGTTAAGAGTAGAAGCCCAATACTTACAAACCAAACAAGATTTAGGAAGTTTTGTAAATGGAACAGTAGAGTTAAATATTGCACCGCATTACTCCTTCAGTGTGGGCGATATGGTAAATGTAGATAGAGTAGTTAGAGATGCAAGTCAAGGAACAGATTTAGTGCATTATTGGAACGTATTTGGAAGCTATACTTACAAAACAACCAGAATGACTGCGGGTTATATTAAGCAAGTAGAAGGTGTAAATTGTACAGGTGGGGTTTGCCGTGTAGAACCAGCATTTAGTGGAGTTAGAGTTACATTACAAACTAATTTTTAAAAAATAAATTATGAAAAATATATTTAAAATTTTTGTTGCAAGTTTATTTTTTCTTTCAGCATGTGAAGAAGAAATTCCTACGGGTTTGAACTTGTTACCCGAAAGAAGTATTTTTGATACAACATACATTACCAATGTTTTACCTGTTCCGCAACCGGCCAATGTGTTAATTGAAGATTTTACTGGAGTAAAATGTGCAAATTGTCCAAGAGCTCAATTAACAGCAAAAAATATTGTTGCTGCGAATCCAAAGAGAGTATTTGTAATTGGAATTCATCCAGGAAAAGGATTGTTAAATAGTTTTGTATCACCATTTAAAACCCCTGGCGATGATCATGATAGTAAGTATGATTTTAGAACTAACGAAGGTGCTGATATCATTACTTTTTTAGGTAGCTCAGGTGCATTACCAATTGGTTCAATCAATAGAACTAAATTTAGTGGTGAAAGTGCTATTTTAATTGATGATACAAAATGGAATGGATATACAATTGGTTTATTGAATAATAATTCAATCGTAAATATTGATACATTTAGTAACAAAGGTTTATATTTTGTAGAAGCTAATAAAATACGAATGAATTTGAAACTTTCTTACACTTCATCTACCATTGATTCTCAATATATAAGTATAGCAATTATTGAAAATGGTTTAGTTGATTTTCAAAAAAGTGGTAGTGTTACTATTGAAGATTATGAACATGAACATGTTTTGCGTAGAATGGTAACTCCATCTACTGGTACTCAGCTAAAGGCCGCAATTATAGCAGGCCGTGTATTTGAAACCACCTATGATTATGAATTAACCCCAACCGAAAATTGGAATAAGAAAAATTTGAAAGTGTTGGTTTTTGTCCATAATGGAACTAATGGTAATAATAAATTTGTAATTCAACAAGTAAAAGAATACGGAATTTATTAATGAAATTATTTACTAAATTCTTACTATTTTCAAGTGTTTTATTATGCGCTTGCAATGGAATTGACCAAGCATATTTAAACACAATAGTAGCTCACAGAAGCAGTATTAATCACGATTTTTTCAATCCTGAAACTACACCATTGGATAGCGTAAAATTTAAAACTTTTACTGGTTTAAAATATTTTGAAGTGAACCAAAGTTATAATGTAATAGCAACGCTGACCAAATTTGCTGATATGCCCAATTTTGAATTACCTCATTCGCATAACAGTAGTAAACCTTACAAGCAATACGGAAAAATTTCGTTTGACTTAAATGGTAAAAACTATGAATTAACAGTACTAGAAGCTGTAGTGAAAAAGGAAGAGTACAAAAACTATTTGCTCATATGTTTTACCGATTTAACCACCGGAACAGAAACATATGGTGGCGGAAGATACATAGACATTGAAGCACCTAAAACCAATTTAGTGGAAATAGATTTCAACTTGGCTTATCATCCATATTGCGTTTATAATAGTAATTATACCTGCCCTATCCCACCAAAAGAAAACAAATTGAATTGCAGCATTGAAGCTGGAGAAAAGTTGTAAAGTATGAAGTAGAAAGTATGAAGTATGAAGTATGAAGTATGAAGTATGAAGTATGAAGTATGAAGTATGAAAAAACACTTAAACACTTAAACACTTAAACACTTAAACACTTAAACACTTAAACACTTAAACACTTAAACACATTAACACTTCAACACATTAACACTTCAACACTTTAACACTTCAACACTTCAACACTTCAACACTTTAACACTTCAACACTTCAAACCTCCAAAACAATCAAATCATTGCTGAAAGAATCTGCGTTTTGAAGTACTTTTTCTATTAAATCATCATACAGATTGATGTCGTGCATCATTACATTTTCTATGCGTTCCTGAAATGTTCCATTTGGGAAAATGCGTTCTTTTAGCTTTAACATTTTTACAATATTGTCTTCTTGTTTTTGCTCACGAACTTTTTTGTATGATTTAAAATTTGCCATCAAAACTTTCTTGGATTCAAGTTTAAATTGCAACAATTCTTTAGACGAGGGCGCATCAATATTTTTTACTTCGTCAAATATTTGTTGTAATAAAACATCTATTTGATTGGCATTTTCAATAAAACTGGTTGCCGAATGTTTTTGTAAATATTTGTCGGTTAAATCAGCATCATTTAAAAACATATCGCCAATGGTTAACCCCATTTTTTCTATTTTATCTTTGGTTGATTTACTTAATAATAAATAGGAATTGCGTTGCATAATAACTGGAAAAGGAACTTGATGTGCTTCAAAAACTTGTTGCAATTGTAACCAATAAGCTATCTCTGCCGGACCACCAATATAAGCTAAGTTAGGTAAAATTAATTCTTGATAAACTGGACGCAAAACTACATTTGGACTAAATCGTTCAGGATAATTTTCTATTTCATTTTTTAATTCTTCAGCAGTAAAAACTACCTCTGTATCATTTAATATAAAGTGATTTCCTGATGTTTTAATTAACCTGCGACCGAATTCAGGATGCAAGTAAAAAAAGTTCACTTCCCTCCCATTTATTTGTAATTTATAATTTTGACTTAAAACTTTATTGGTTGCCTGAATAGCCTCAAAACTTTTTTGCTCAAAAATATCATTGAACATAACAGGTTTCAAAAGCGTTTTAAAAACTTTATTATCCGCATCAATAATTACCAAGCCTTGATTTTTAAATAATTCATGAACTAATTTTTGTGTTCCTATGCTAAAATTATTGTTCGACAAAAAACTTTCTTGTAATAATTTGATCCATTTTTTGGCTTTATCTCTTTCACCTAAAATTGGAATCAATTGTTCAATTAAAGCTTCAGTTCCAGTATTATCAATATGTCCAACAGGTTTAGAGTTGGTTTCTTTTTGCCATTTTATTTCTTTTCCAAATAAATAAATGCTACTTATTTCTTCAAAATCGTGGTCTTCGCTCGCCATCCAAAATACAGGTACAAAATTTTGCTGTGGGTATTTTACTTTAAGTTGTTTGGCTAAATTAATGACTGTAGCAATTTTATAAATGAAATACAATGGACCTGTAAACAAAGCCAATTGATGTCCGGTGGTTACAGTAAATGTGTTCGCGTTTTTAAGTGATAAAGTGTTTAAGTATGTTGCATCATTTACTCCTAAATCAATTCCACTATTTTTATAATGATTCAATAATGCATCTGCTAAAACATTTCTGTTTTCTACACTAAAATGTTTGTTTTTAATAGCTTCGCCAAATGAATCAATGTTTGGCGCATATTTATAAAAAGGTTTTAAAACATCATTTTGTTCTAAATAATCTTTCGTAATGGCAGGTATAAGTCCTGTACTTGTTATTGGAATATTTGTTGACATTGATGTTTTTTGTCCCGCAGATTTCGCAGAAAAACGCTGATTAAACAAATAAAACTGAAAGTATTCAGTGAGTCTGCGTAAATCTGTATAATCTGCGGGAAATATTTTTAAACTATTTTACCGTATAAGTCAAAATCTTCAGCACTTTCAATTTGCACATTGGCAAAATCTCCAATTTTTGCGTAGTATTTTTTTGCATCTACTAACACTTCATTATCTACCTCAGGGCTATCAAATTCAGTACGACCCACCCACATGCCATTTTCTTTTCTATCAAAAAGAACTTTGTAAGTATTGCCAATTTTTTGTTGGTTTATTTTAGCGGAAATGCCTTGTTGAATTTCCATTACAATAGCAGCGCGTTCTTCTTTCACTTCTTGTGGCACATCGTCAACCATAGTTCCTGCATGTGTTCCATCTTCATGGCTGTAGGTAAAAATTCCTAATCTATCAAATTGATTATGTTCTACAAACTTGCATAAATCTTTAAAATCTTGCTCTGTTTCACCTGGATGCCCAGCAATTAAGGTGGTTCTAATGGCAATTCCAGGAACTTTATCTCTTATTGAATCTACTACTTCTTGCGTACGTTTGGTAGTAATTCCTCTGCGCATAATTTTCAGCATATTATCGCTAGTATGTTGCAAAGGAATATCAATATAATTACAAATATTGCTGCGTTCAGCCATTACCTCCAAAGCATCCATAGGAAACTGACTTGGATAAGCATAGTGCAAACGCAACCATTCTAATCCTTCTACATCCGAAATCCTACGCATTAATTCAGCCAATTTTCTGTCGCCATAAATGTCTAAACCATAAAAAGTACTGTCTTGCGCAATCATCAAAATTTCTTTGGTGCCATTTTTTACCAAGCTTTTTACTTCCGTTTCTAATTGTTCAAAAGTTTTAGAAACGTGTTTGCCACGCATAATTGGAATGGCACAAAACGAACATGGTCTGTCGCAACCTTCCGAAATTTTTAAATAAGCATAATGACTTGGAGTGGTTAACAAACGTTCGCCTATCAACTCGTGTTTGTAATCCGCACCTAAAGTTTTTAGTAATTGTGGTAAATGTAATGTGCCAAAATACTCATCTACATCGGTAATTTCTTTTTCTAAATCGGGTTTATAACGCTGACTTAAACAACCTGTAACATATAATTTATCAATTTTACCAGCTTGTTTTGCTTCTGCATAACGCAAAATAGTATCAATACTTTCTTGCTTGGCATTGTCAA
This sequence comes from Bacteroidia bacterium, assembly GCA_044338265.1. GTDB lineage: Bacteria > Bacteroidota > Bacteroidia > UKL13-3 > UKL13-3 > JAAFJM01. The sequence goes on from JBIILW010000060.1 coordinate 5,669, forward strand.
TAAATCCGCAAGTATTGATAACAATAATGTTCGCATCGTCCTTTTCCGATTCATGCGTAACGTCCATTTCATTTGCCTTTAACTGGCTATATAACACTTCGCTGTCCACAATATTTTTGCTACAACCAAGTGTAATTATATTTATCTTATCTTGTTTTTTATTTTTTGTTTTCATGTTTGATGTTCGTTACGAATTACTCCGATTTCTCGAATAATCTATAATAGAAATGAAAAAATATTATTATGAATTTCTATAAATATTCCTGACTAATTAAACAAAGAATCTACAAATTCTTTTTTGCTAAATACTTGCAAATCGTCTATTCCCTCGCCAACTCCAATGTATTTGACAGGAATTTTAAATTGGTCTGCAATGCCAATTACCACACCACCTTTGGCAGTACCGTCTAATTTGGTTAAAGCTAATGCGTTTACTTCGGTAGCAGCTGTAAAATGTTTGGCTTGTTCAAAAGCATTTTGACCAGTGCTTGCATCTAAAACCAATAAAATTTCATGAGGAGTTCCTTCTTGCACTTTTCCCATTACTCGTTTAATTTTTGAAAGTTCATCCATCAAACCAATTTTATTATGTAATCGGCCAGCGGTATCAATGATACATACATCTGCATCATTTTCTTTTGCATATTTTACCGCATCAAACGCTACTGAAGCAGGATCAGTATTCATTCCGTGACTCACCACATGAACGTCATTTCTGCTTCCCCAAATTTTTAATTGCTCCACAGCAGCTGCTCTAAAAGTATCACCAGCTCCTAAAACTACTTTTTTACCAGCTTTTTTAAACTGATTTGCTAATTTACCAATGGTGGTAGTTTTTCCAACTCCATTTACACCAACAACCATAATTACATAAGGTTTTTGGCCAGGTAAATTTTCAAAACTGCTTAAATTTTCATTGTCATTTTCGTCTAACAATAAAGCAATTTCTTCTTTTAACATTAAATTTAAATCGGAAGTGCCAACGTATTTATCGTTGGCAACACGTTTTTGCAAGCGGTCAATAATTTTTAAAGTAGTTTCAATTCCAACATCAGAAGTCACCAAAATTTCTTCTAGTTTATCTAAAAAATCGTCATCAATTGAAGATTTACCAGCAATAGCTTTGCTAATTTTATCGAACAAACTAGTTTTAGTTTTCTCTAAACCTAGATCTAGTTTTTCTTTTTTTTCTTTGCTGAAAAAATTAAAAATTCCCATTGTAATTTACTTTATAAGTATTTTATTCATTGAATAATACAAAAATACTTGTATAAAAATTTTGTTTATAAAAACACAAAAAGCATTCTGATTATCTTCAGAATGCTTTTCATCGTTAAATATTAAAAATGTAATTATGCTTGAAAAGCAGCTTTAACATTCTCGTTAGGTATGATTAATGATTTAAAAGAATATGCTCCTTTTTTATTTTTTACAGCACGATAAATTTTAGCGAAATCTTTACCAGATCCTGTTTTTAACGTTGCAACTACTTTCTTTGCCATTGTTTAAATTCCTCTTTGTTTAATGGTTAATTACTTAATTTCTTTATGTACAGTTTTACGTTTTAAAATTGGATTGTATTTTTTCAATTCTAAGCGCTCAGTTGTATTTTTTTTATTTTTTGTAGTGATGTAACGGCTTGTTCCCGGCATGCCCGAATTTTTATGTTCAGTACATTCCATAATCACTTGTATTCTGTTTCCTCTTTTTGCCATTGTTTAAATCTCCTAAATTAAATTTTGCCGTATTTAACAAAATCGTTTAACACTTTTGTAATTCCTTTTTTCGAAATAGTCTTGATTGCCTTTGTGCTCACGCGTAAAGTAATCCACTGACCATCTTCAGGAATAAAAAACTTTTTATCTTGTAAATTAGGATAAAAACGTCTTTTAGTTTTTGCATTTGAATGCGAAACGTTATTACCTTTCAATGCTTTTTTACCAGTTAAATCACAAACTCTCATCTCTTTTTTCTTTTATAAGGGCTGCAAATATCTGTTTTTTATTCTCAAATACAAGCAGTATTCAAAAAAAAACTAAAAAAAACTAAAAAAACCTTCAAATTATTTTCTATTTAACTGTAATTCAAGTATTACTAATCCAAACTTTAAATATTATCATACTTTAAAATATATCAAACTGTTTTTAATACTTTCGCAGCATGATAAAATGGTGGAAAATAACAGGATTTATTTTAGTGCTTTATTCTATTATTCAAGGTTTATTTGGTGCAATTCCTAATTTACCTATATTAGAGAATAGCATAAGGAATTTATTTTTTCATGTGCCTATGTGGTTTACCATGATTGCACTTTTATTGTTTTCATTTATTAAATCAATTCAAACTTTAAATAATAAGAATTCTGTTAACTTAACCTTTGATGCGGAAGCAGCAATTTTTGCAAATACCGCCATGCTTTTTGGAGTAGCGGGATTATGTACCGGAATGATTTGGGCTAAAAATACTTGGGGCGCCTATTGGACTCCCGACCCTAAATTAAATGCTGCTGCGGTTGCAATGCTTTTATATGCAGCTTATTTTGTATTGCGAAGCAGTATAGTAGATGAAGAAAAACGTGCGCGCATATCGGCTGTATTTAACATATTTTGTTTCCCAATATTTGTAGTTTTAGTATTTATTTTACCTCGACTAACAGATTCATTGCACCCAGGAAATGGCGGAAATCCTGGCTTTAACAGTTATGATTTAGACAGTAGATTAAGAATGGTGTTTTATCCTGCCGTATTAGGTTGGGTATTCATAGGTTTTTGGATAGCCGATATTGGCAAAAGAATGAAAAAAATAAGCAACGAATTATAGCATGAAATTAATTTTAAATCAAGCAAAAATAGACTCAAGTAAATTACCC